>JAIPEI010000014.1 GCA_021737245.1 Deltaproteobacteria bacterium
GAGTCCCTGAACGGAGCCGGCTCCTCCGACCCGGAGGACCTGGCCAGGCAGGCGTTCTTCGAGCTGAGAAACGTGTTTCAGCTCCGGTTCCTGAGGACCCTCTGGGCCTCGAACGCCCAGACCTGGAGCAAGATCGAGACAGGCAAGGATGACGGAGAAAGGGGCGGGTTGATCTGGATCGGGCAGGACTGCATTCGAGTATCCAACCTGGCCCAGGCCGAGACCGTACTCGTGAACTGCCTGGAAAAGAATCCGGGTGACTTCCACGCGCTGTGCGCCATGGGTTTCCTGCAGGTAGAAAAGGGCGATCTCCCCAAGGCCAAGCGTTTCTTCAAGCACGCCCTGGAAAATGCGGACTCCGCCCCCCGGCGGATTTTCACACGGTTCCTTCTGGTCCGTGTCCACGAGCTGAGCGGAGAGCGGCGACACGCAGAGGAACACGTCAGGAAGATTCTCTTCGCCGAATCCCTGTGTCACGAGGCCCTTTACCTGGACATACAGTACAAGCTCAGGAAGGGGAGTACGGCCGACGCCGTCCGACGCCTCCGAAAGCTCGTCGACGACAACCGCAAGTACTTCATTGCACTGCTGATCGATCCTGAGCTGGCCGAGCACAGCGACAAGATTCATCCGGAGCTCCGCAACATGCTCGATAAGGCCAAGGCCGATGCGGATCGCCTCTCCACACAAGCCGGTGAGGAAATCGAGCGCATGCAGCGGCTGTTGGGAAAGGAGGACGGGGAGCTCAAGAGAGCCGTTTCCTACCACGAAAAGGTCCAGGAGCTGCTCAACACGGACAGCTACTTCGGCTACCTGGACATCATCTACTACGCTTCGGTCATCGTCCAGATCGGCCGGAAAAGCAGCGAGCAGGCCCGGAGAAAAATTCTCCGGGAGAGCGGCAGGCTGAAGGACCGCCACGAGCGGGCGGATCGCTTCGTCCGTCAGTACCCGTACGAATCCGTCCTGGGCTCCCTCCCCGATGAGCTGGATGTCGTGGGAAAAGGGGTTGAAGGGGTGCGGCAGGTGATCCGGACGAATGCCCTGGAGAAGTTCCGGGATGCGCTGAACCAGGCCCGGGAGCTATCCGGCCTCATGGACCGCCTGGATCAGAAGGTGAGAAGGCTGGAAAACCTGAGACGGTGGATTCGGTTCATCGTGGGCTTTTCCAAGAAAGCCGTCATCATGGAAGGTGCGATTGTGATCATCGCCATCCTCCTGTTTCCCGTGGTCGGGCACTATCTGAGCTTCCTCATTCCGAGCCTGACCCTCTCGCCCGAAAACATCTGGGTGTACCAGAAGGGCGTGCTCATCGTCGGCGGTTTCGCCGGGCTCTTCCTGGCCTTTCTCATGAGTGCGCGGGACCTGGATGACGGCTGAACCCGCCCATGTTCTTCCATGAGGGGGAGCTCAATCCCCGAGCAGCGCTGTTTCCGCATCGTAGCGGGAGGAGAAAAGTGCAGGCCTTCCCGAGAACACGCTGCACGACGTCAGGACATGCTCTGCCACTTCCTTTCGCTGGACGTCCTCCAGCTCATTGAAACGCTCGATGAAGAGATCGTCGTCCGGAATGGCCTCCAGGACACGCCACAGCTCCTCCGCGGTCATGTCCCCTGCCAGGTCACTCGTTCCGGGTTCCCTGGTCCCGGCGAGGACCGCTTCACCTCGTTCCAGGACCCGATCGAGCTCCAGCCGGACCTTCTCCGCCTCGGACCGAAGGGCCTCGATGGTGAAACAAGGCGGGGAGATCGGGCATACGGCCGGCTCCCCCCTGATGACGCATCGAATGCCCAGGCGAACCTCGGCACCCTGCTCCTCGTCACGGTTTCTCGAGACCGCCACGTCAAACAGCGGATCCCCGTCGCGGTCTTTCATCATCCCCTCCGATCTTTCCCCTTCAGCCAGACGGGCAGGCCGGCGGCCAGAAGCACGACCCGATCGGCCGCTTCGGCCACTGCCTGGTTGAGGGCTCCCGCCTCGTCGCGAAACGCCCTGGCGAGCGGGTGCTCCGGCACGATGCCCATGCCCACCTCGTTCGAGACCAGGACCGTGCTCCGCATACGGGATTCGAGCGCCTGGAGCAATCGTTCCTGATAGACCCTTGCGCCGGCCTTGCCTTCCCTGATCAACACGTTGCTGAGCCACACCGTGAGGCAGTCCACGAGAACGCCGTCCGCTCCGCTGCACCGGGTTTGCAGTGCGCCCGCCAGGTCCAGGGGCTCCTCGACAAGCGTCCACTCCGGTCCGCGCGCCTCCCGATGCAGCTGCACACGCTCTTCCATCTCCTCGTCCAGTACCTCGGCCGTGGCCAAGAACAAACGGGAGCGGTAGTTCCGCTCCACGTATTGAAGCGCCCAGGAGCTTTTTCCGCTCCTCGCTCCCCCCAGCACCAGGATGATCTCATGTTCCGGGTCGATCATGGAGAGTCGCCTCCGAGGTGGATCTCAGCATCTTCCCGGGCCGCCTCCACGGTGACATCCCATTTCCGCTTTTCGGCCAGATCCCGGCAGAGCAGCTCGAAGGCCTTGAGCTCGGCATCGGTACGGGCCGGGTCGTGGTGGAAAAGCATCAGCCTGCCCACCCCGGCCCTTCGAGCCACCTCCAGCGCAGCCTCGTAGTCCGAGTGTCCCCATCCCCTGCGGGCGGGCATCTCCTCGGGAGCGTACTGGGCGTCATGGATGAGGATGTCCGCACCCGCGCAGAACGATGCGTATTCCTCGAGCGCCTCCTCGTCGGCGAGCTCATTGTCCGTGATGAAGACCAGGGTCCTGCCCCCCTCCCGGAGTCGAAACCCCAGCCCTCCCTGGGGATGCCGGAGGGGAATGCCGTCCACGATGGCGCCGTCCAGCTCCAGGGGTTGCCTGGCGATCCGGTTCAAATGTTTGATGTGGATCTCGAGGTCCTCGATGTCGACCGGGAAATACCCGCCGCCCATGGGGTTGTCAAGGGTGTGCTGGAGCCCCATCATGGCGTTGGGGTGCCCGTCGACGAGAAGCTCCGTTCCCGGCTTGAGACCGGTGGCGAAAAAGGGGAAACCGATGATGTGATCCCAGTGGACGTGGGTGATCAGCAACGCCGCCGGGCCCATGCCGTTTCTCTCCTGCAAGCCCTCTCCGAGACGGCGGATCCCGGTCCCCGCGTCGATGATCACGGTCTGACCGCTCTCGAACCGCACCTCCAGGCAGGTCGTATTGCCGCCGTACAAGGTGGTGTCTCTGCCCGGCACGGCGATGGATCCTCTCGTTCCCCAGAATCTGATCTTCATCGGGCTCTTTCTTAAGCCTCCTCTACGGCGTCTCCATCTTTCTGCCGGCACTCGAATTCGCGCAATTTTCCCGGCGTCCTGGAACCGCGGTTTCTTCCGAATGGAGAACCCGGCGCCCGGCTTCGGGAAGCGCACTTAGGAGCCGGTTGAAAAGGGTGCCGGAGCACCCTCGAAATAGGACCGGAAAAAGGGCTCCAGGTCCGCAATCTGATCCTCGATGGACAGGGGCACGTCCACGGCGAAAAGGTCCAGAAGGATCAAGGCGTTGACACTGGCGTCCTTGCGGCTCAGCGCCCGGATCCTGGAGGCCATGGCCTTGTTCACGAGCTTGACGTTGCGGTAGATCTCAGCCAGCCCCTGAAACGTGAAATCCGCGGGCCGCCCGCGCTTCATCAGGAAAAACTGGCCGAGGAGATATGTGCTGGTGGTCCGAAACGTGGTCTCCAACATGCTTGGGAAGGGGAGATGGAATCGAACCATGGGTCTCAGCTTGTCCATGACCGGACAGCCGCTGGTCACCATCACGATCCCGAGAATGGAGCTGAGCCCCCTCTGCATGGTTGTGTCTTCGTAGTATCTCCGTTCGCTCGTCTCCACGCGCACCTCGGCCCGTTCATAGGACACGCGGTCCCTGAAGTCATCGACGAGATCTTTGATGGAAAGCGCCACCGGACAATGCGGCACATCGTCCGTATCGAGGGGGCAGTTCCGGCACCGGTGGAAATCCAGCCTCGTCCAGGAATCCGGCTCCAGCTCCCGGCCGGGAAGGTACTGCAGGGAGTCGGGCGCGAGCCGAATGGGAATGCTCTTCCGCGATCCGTCCTGGAAGGTGAAGCGGTACTCGAACAGGAGCGGTTCCGCGCCGCCCTCCCGGGCTCCATTGCGTGATCCATCGGAGAAAGTCATGTTTCCTCCTGAGCCGGCCGGAATGCCCATCCATGCCCGGCGACACGGGCTCCGTCATAGGAGCGGTTCCCGAAGGCTTCTGCGCTCCCGGGTGCAGTGACTTGAGATGTGGGGGGGCGGACCGTTTCCGGTGCGGAACAGGCTGGTTTCCATCCAGAAAGGGTCTTTTTTGCCAATCTCATCGTCGATCAGCGAGGTTCCTTGTGCGGCGTACTCCAGTACGCCTCCGCGTCACCTCTTGATCTCCTTGATCTTGACAAAAAATCCTCCTTTCTGGATTGGAAACGCAGCAATGCCCAAAGTTCATTTATGGATGGGCATCAGGCTAAGGGATCGCACCTTCAAAATCAAGAGTTTCCGAGGCCTGCAGGTTTCTTGACATCCTCCGGACTCTCGGGATAATGGAGCACTCGGCGGGAACCATGACGGCGCCGCAACGAGGCCCCTGCAGATAATCCGCCCTTGTGGCTGTCGAAGGTTGCATCGTTGCCGTCAATCCTCCCAAAGGAGCCTGGGCCCATGTGCGGTATTTGCGGAAAGCTCGACCTGACGGGAAAACCGGTCCCGGAAACGCTTCTCGAGGCCATGTGCAGGACCATCGCCCATCGTGGACCGGACGACCACGGGATCCTGATGGATCCGCCCGTGGGCCTCGGTCATCAAAGGCTGAGCATCATCGACCCGTCTCCCTCCGGGCACCAGCCCATGAGCAACGAGGATGGGACCGTGTGGCTGGTGTACAATGGAGAGATTTACGATTTCGAGAACCTCAGGCGTCTGCTCCTGGAACGGGGACACCGGCTCTCGAGCCGCACCGATGGAGAGGTCCTGATCCACCTGTACGAGGACGAGGGCGTGGACTGCCTCCGGCGCCTGAACGGCATGTTCGCCTTCGCCCTCTGGGACGCCGCGCGAAAGCGGCTCTGGGTGGGCCGGGATCGGCTCGGCATCAAGCCCCTCTGCTACTTCTGGGACGGGAGCCGGTTCGTGTTCGGTTCGGAGATCAAGGCGATCCTGAGCGACCCGGAGGTTCCCAGGCGGATCGATCCCGAAGGCCTGGATCTGTACCTTTCCCTGAACTACGTCCCTCCGCCCTATACCCTTTTCCGCGGGGTCCGGAAGCTCTCCCCGGGCTGCCACCTGGTCATCGAGGAGGGGCGGCTCATTGAGACCTCCTACTGGGACATTACGGCCGGAAGCGACGCCCGGGCGAACCCGAACCGGCCGCCGGAGGCTGATCCGGACCCCAAGGCCTACGGCGAAGCTCTGTTCAAAACGCTGGACGCTGCGGTCAGGCGCCGGCTCATCGCGGATGTGCCCCTGGGCGCTTTTTTGAGCGGAGGGCTGGATTCGAGCATCATTGTCGGGTTGATGGCCCGCCACATGGACCGTCCGGTGCAGACCTTCTCCATCGGCTACCGGGACCTTCCCTCCTTCGATGAAACCGCCTATGCAAGGGAGGTGGCCGATTTCCACGGAACGGACCATCACGAGTTCCGCCTTGATCACCGGGACGTCCTGGATGCCTTTCCCGCGGTCCTGAAGACCCTGGACGAGCCCTTTGCCGACTCCTCCGCGGTGCCCACCTTCATCGTCAGCCGGGAGACCCGGCGTCACGTGACCGTTGCGCTGTCCGGAGACGGGGGCGACGAGCTCTTTGCCGGCTACCGGATGTACCAGGGCGAGGCCTGGGCCCGCGCATACGGGAGGGTGCCCGGGTTCCTCCGCAACGGCCTGATCGCCCCCCTGGTGAACCTGCTCCCGGAACGGCGGAACGCACCGGGTCTGGAGGCGGTCAGGCGGGCCAAGAAGTTCGTGCGCGGCATGAGCCGGAGCTTTACGGACCGGTACTGCGGGTGGAGGGAGATCTTCCCCCTCGCCCAACGGGAAGCGCTGCTGCAGGAACCCCTTCGGCGCGATCTCTACCGTGAGCTCGCACGCCGTGCCGCGGCCCGGAGTGCCGGCCGGTTCCCGGGCGATGTGGTCAACCGGATGCTCTACCTGGACGTACGCGGCCTGCTCCACGCGGACATGCTCACCAAGGTGGACCGCATGAGCATGGCCAACGCTCTGGAGGTGCGGGTTCCCATGCTCGACCACACCGTGGTGGAGTGCGCCTTCGCCATGCCGGGCGGGGTCAAGCTTCGCGGGCGGACCGGCAAGGCGGTGCTCCTGGAAGCGTTCCGTGACATCCTGCCTCCGTCCCTGCTCCACCGGCCCAAGATGGGTTTCGAAATGCCCATCAATGCCTGGCTCCGAGGGGAGCTGCGCTTTCTGGTGGACGAGTATCTGAACGAGGAGGCCGTTGGAAACCAGGGGATTTTTCGGCCTGAGGCCGTCACCGAGCTCGTTCGACGGCACATGGGGGGATTTCAGGACACCTCCTGGCACCTCTGGAACCTGATCGTCTTCAGCTACTGGCACCGATCCTACATCGGATCGTAACTGCGGGTATCCGAAACCCGGCACCTGAATGCGCGGTTCCTCATGACCCTCCGTCCGATTCATCGAATCCGTTCCAACCCGGGCGGCCTGATCATCCTTCTGCTGCTCGCGGTCCTGCTCTCGGGTTGCTCGCCCTCCTATGTCCTCCGCCTCGCCGTAGGCCAGCTGCGCATCCAGAGCGGCTCCGTGCCCGTGGAACGGGCTCTCGAAGATCCCTCCCTCGGAGCCGCGGAAAAGGAAAAGCTCCGGCTCGTGGCCCGCGTCAAGGCCTTCGGCGAACGGGAGCTCGGCCTGAGTCGAAGCGACAACTACGAGACCGTTTATCTCGGAAGCGAGCCCAACCCCATCTACACGGTCACGGCCGCCCTCCGGACCCGGCTCGAGCTGGTGACCTGGTGGTTTCCCGTGGTGGGGAGGATGCCTTACCTGGGGTACTTCGACCCCGAAGATGCCGCGGAAAAGAAGCGTGAGCTGGAAAAGGAGGGTATGGACGTTGTCATCTGGCCGGCCGAGGCTTACAGTACCCTGGGGTGGTTTCAGGATCCCGTTCACCGGAACCTCCTTGGAAAGGACGCCGTGGATCTGGTCGAGACCCTGCTGCACGAGATGACGCATGCCACGCTGTACGCCAGGGGGCAGCCCGCGTTCAACGAAACCCTGGCCTCGGTCGTGGGCAAGCGCGGTGCGCTCGCCTTCCTGGAGGCCGACTTCGGTCCGGGATCTCGCGAGGCCCTGGAGGCCCGCGCCCTGATCCGTGACGAGCGGCGCTTCTCCCGGTTCATCGACGACCTGATGACCCGCCTCGCCGCCCTGTACAGCAGGCCCCTGAGCGATGAGGAAAAGCTCGCCATGAGGGAGCGGCTGTTCGAGGAGGGACGCGCCGGATTCCTCGCCCTGGAGCAGGAGCTCGAGACCGACCGCTTCGAGGGGTTCGGCTCCGGCGGGATCAACAACGCTTACCTCCTGGCGGCGGGGCTGTACCACCGCCACTTCAACCTGTTCGAGTCCGTGATCGACGAGCAGGGCGGTTCCATATCCCAGGCCCTGGAGATCTTTCGCAGGCTGAGCGGGAAGGAAGGAGATCTCGTCCGCGTCACGGAGGATTGGCTCTCGTGAAGAAAAGGACGAAAACACTCCTCCGGGGGGTCGCAGCAGCCTTCCTCCTGCTCCTGATCCTGTCCACCGCGTTTGCGGGATACCTCTACCGGAACCCTTCCCGCATCAAGGACGTGGTGGCCCGCAGCCTGTCCCAGGCCTCCGGATACGACACCCGCATCCAGACCCTGGGGTGGGGTCACGATCCCCTGCGCCTGCGGCTGCATGGGGTCACGGTCTCGTCGAACGGCCCGGACGACGGGCTTCACCTGGCCGCGGACTCCCTGGGAGCGGAGTTCGGCTTCGAGGGAGATCTGGGGAACCGGACCCTGGTGATCCGCCGGGCCGGCGTTCAGGGAGTCGACCTGACCCTCAGGGGGGCGGCCCTGCCGGAGACCGGAGATCCGGCGGCAGGGGGTCCTTCCTGGCCTGCCCGGGCCGGGGCCTGGCTGGTGAAACGGCTTTTGTTTGCGGACGTCCGGATCGAACACGCCGAGCTGACCCAAGGCCGGGTCGAGGTTCAAAGCGGCGCCGCAACCCTTCAGGTGGAAGGGCTGGAGGCATCTTTCACTTCGGATCCGGCGTTCCATGCGTCCTTCAACGCCCGCCTGAGCCACGCAGAGCAGGGGTTCCTCATCGATCTCCCCCGGGTCACGGCCGAGAGCTTTCGCCCGGACGACCACGGCTTTGTCGAGGGCAGGATCACGGTTCACGACGGCGCGCTCGAACGAGGCGACAACAGAATCCCCGGGGTCTTCCTGGAGAGCGCACTCACCCTCGATCCTTCGCAAAAACGCATTCGGATCGGCTCGCTGGAGGTTCGCCTTCCCGACCTGAACCCCCTTTTGCCCATTGCCTTGCAGCCCGCCCCTGCGGCCCGCCTCGAAGCCTCGGGTACCGTCCTCCTCGAGGAGGGGAGGCTGGAGGACGGCGACTTCCTCATTGCGTTTCAGGAACGGGACTCCGGGCTCGAGATCCGGGGCCGCATGAACGCAACCTGGAGCGTCCCCCTGCGCGCGGCCGTCGAAGACCTGAAATGCCGGTTTCGCCCGGAGGACTGGATCCCTCTCCTGCCGGACGTTTATAAGGAGCCCTTGGCTCCGCTGGATCTGACCGGCGAGGTCTCCATCACGGGCGGCATGGAAGCCCGGCAGGAAAAGGGCCGCTTTCACATCGCGCCGGACCTGACCCTGGCGTTCTCCGAAAACAGTGTTTCCTTCGCCTCGCCGCCGCTCGCAGTGACCGGCGTGCTCACGGGCCGGACCCGGGTTCACGGCGCCTGGCCCGATCCGGCGATCTCGGGAACGATCCGGGCCAGGGAAGTGGGTGTGGAGCACCCGGCCTTCCGTCTCCTTCCCTCCAAGGCCGACCTCCGCCTGGACGGCAGCCTGGCGGACATCCGCCTGGAAAGGGCCGAGATCGCCGTGCCGGAGGCTTTCATCAACGCCGGGGAAGCCCCCCTTTCCCTTCAAGACGTTCGGGTGACGATGCAAGACGGTCGCCTGGAGCCCTTCTTGCCGGCCTTCCGTCTTTCGAACGTGCGCCTGGAGGCCGAAGGCCTGGGCCCCCTCATGCTGGAAGGAGAGCTCCGCAACGGCAGAACCATCCTGGCGGCCCGAGGCGAGAAGATCGGCATCCTCCCCTTTCTCTCCGGAGAAGGCCGGCCCCTCGAGGACTGGTCTCCCACAGGAGATGACGTGCTGTACGCGCGGGCCGGGAGGGACGCCTCCGGGGGCTGGACCGGCTCCATCCACGCGGGTTTCTCCCGGCTCGCCTTTGAAAACGACGAGGCCGAGGCGTTCGGCGAAGGATTGTCCGTCTCCCTGGACGCCGAGGTCCGCATCGATGGGAATGACGGGATCCTCCTCGATTCGTCGACCGTGGAGGCGTCGGCCGGTGAGCTTCTGGTGGACCGGTTCTACCTGAACCTGAAGACCCATCCCGTCTCTGTGAAGGCCCGCACACGGGTCAGACCCGACTCGATGCGCCTTGACGACCTGACACTGGATGTGGTGCTCGGCGGGGTCCTGTCCATCCACGGCTCGGGCGACCTCGAAAACAGACCCGACGGGATTCGGGCCGACCTGACGGTTTCCGCTCCCGCATTCCCTCTGGAGCCCGCCTTTCGACTGTTTGTCAAGGAGCCCTTTCGCAGGGAGGCGCCGACCCTCGAGGAAGCGGCCTTTGAAGGCCGGGGCTCGGCGGACCTCCGGCTGCGGGCCGACGCAGGCGGCTTCTTTGTATCCGGCGACGCCCGCATCCATGAAGGAACCCTTCGTGTCACCGAACCGTCGGTGTCTCTCACGGGCCTGTCCCTTTCCCTCCCGCTCCGGTACGGAACGCTTCCGGATGAACGGCCGAAAGACCCGCTCGAAGGCCGGCTCGGGATTCAGGAGATCCGGGCCCCGTTCCTCCCGGAGCAATCCCTTTCCCTGAACCTCGAGGCGTTCCCGAACCGCATCCATGCCTCCGGCCCGACCGGGATCGCCATTCCGGGCGGAGACCTCCACCTGGGCCCCCTCGACATCGAGCACGGTCCGGAGAAGGGGCTTTCCATGGAAACGAGCCTGCGACTGGAGGACGCGGACCTTCAGCCCCTGCTCAGCCGGGTCTGGGCCAAGTCCCCGGAGGGACGAATCCACGGCGCACTGACCTCCATCCAATATGGTCAAGGCCGGCTTACGAGCCAGGGGATGCTGCAGGCCCGGGTGTTCGACGGACGGGTGACCGTAGAGAACCTGGGCGCGTCGGGACTGCTCACAGCAGCCCCCGTCTTCCGCCTCGACGCCCACTGGGAGGGGCTGAACCTGGAGGAGATGACCTCCGGGACCGCCTTCGGCCGGATCACCGGCATTCTCCGGGGACGTTTGAAAAACTTCGAGCTCGCCTACGGCCAGCCCCAGCGTTTCGATCTCCTCCTGGAGACCGTTCCCCGGGAAGGCGTGGAGCAGCGAATCAGCGTGAAGGCCGTGGACAACATCGCCCGGATCGGCGGAGGGGGGAGCCCGTTCGCGGGACTGGCCGGCCTGTTCACCTCGCTTTTCCGGGAGTTCCCCTATGAGAAGATCGGAGTGCACAGCGTCCTGGAGACCGACGTCTTCCGGATCAACGGGACGATTCACGAAGACGGCACCGAGTACCTGGTAAAAAGGAGTGGCATTTCAGGCGTGGATGTTGTAAATCAGAACCCTGACAACCGGATACGTTTCAAGGACATGGTCAAACGTATCCAACGGGTGACGTCCACGCAAGGCGGCCCGGTCATCCGGTAGCCCTGCCCGTCCGGAGACGCATTTGGGGCCCACCCGGTTTTTCTTTCTGAACTGAAACGAA
Source organism: Deltaproteobacteria bacterium (assembly GCA_021737245.1). GTDB lineage: Bacteria > Desulfobacterota > DSM-4660 > Desulfatiglandales > HGW-15 > JAIPEI01. Next base: position 11,045 of record JAIPEI010000014.1, read on the forward strand.
CTGCCGTTTCCGGTACAGACCGGAGGGAGGTTGGCATGAAAGGCATTCGAAAACCGTTCTGGATTGCATCCCTGCTCTTTTTGTTCACGCTGGCATGCGTCACCATCAATATCTACTTCCCGGCGGAAAAGGTGGAGACCGTGGCCGAGGACATCGTAGACGACATCCGGGGCCGCGAAAGCGCCCAGGAGCAGCCCGGCCAAAGCCAGGAAAAAGACTCGTTCCTCCATAGGATCCGCACGTGCGCGGCACCCCGAACGGCCTGGGCACAGGACGTGACCGAGGTCTCCAATGCCACCATCCGGGGGCTCAAGGAGCGCATGAAGGCCCGCTACCAGCAGATGAAGACCTACTATGACAAGGGGCTGATCAAGGAAGGCAACGACGGCTACGTGTCCACCGGGGACCTCGGCGGTTTGGATCTTCGCGCAAAACGCGACGTCAAGAGCCTGGTCGACGCGGAAAACCAGGACCGCAAGGCCCTGTACAAGGAGGTCGCCAAGGCCCTGAAAATCGATCCGAGCCAGATCGATCGGATCGGCGGGATCTTCGCCAAGGAGTGGCAGAAGTAGCGGCCGAGCCCTTGGACCCATGGAAGCGATCGATCCCTCAACCCACGCGAAGTACATCAAGGCCATCGCGGACATCACGCAGGCCATCACAACGGAGCAGCCCGTAGACACGCTTCTCAACCGGATCGTCATGACCACGGCCCGGCTGATGGACTACGAAATCTGCTCCATCTGGCTCGTCGACAACGACGCCGCCCCCCGCGTCATCCGTCTCGAGGCCACGCAGGCGGTGGACCCGGACTACGCCCGACCGCGCACCATGGGGCGGGTCGAGGGCGTGGCGGGCTTCGTGGCCACGCACAACCAGATCCTTCGAATCCACGACGTCCTCAAGGAGCCCCGGTTCAAGGAGAAGACTCTGGCCGAGAAGCTCGGCCTCGTCCCCATGCTGAGCGTCCCCATCCGGATCCGGGACGACGAGGCCATGGGCGTCCTGGACGTGTTCACGAACCAGCCCCACGAGTTTTCCGAGTCCGAGGTCCACATGGTCTCGGCCGTGGCCAACCTGGCCGCGCTGGCGATTCGGAGCGGGGATCTCCGGGAGGAGACCCGGAGCGTCCAGGAGGAGCTGGAGACCAGAAAGCTCGTGGAGCGGGCCAAGGAGGTCCTCGTCCGCCGCCGGGGTCTGGACGCGCACGAGGCGTTCCGCTGGATCCAGAAGCGCAGCATGGACTCCCGCAAGACCATGCGTCAGATCGCCGAGGCCGTGCTCATCTCAGAGGACGTGTGAGAGGTTTTGAACCTCAGCAGAAATGCATTGACAAAGGTGGATCAGTGCGGCTAAACAATTAGGCTTCGATTCATAGAAGTCGAACCTCCGGCACAACGGCGTGCCGGCAGAGTTCCTCGAGACGAAGACGTCTATTCCCGATGGCGGGAAGGCGTCTTTTTTTGTCTTAACCCCTAAAGGAGGTCATTCCCGATGAACCTACAGCAACCCAACTCCAACGACGCCCTGCAGACCAAGAACCGATCCCGCAACGTGGCCCCCCAGTCCGGCATCTGCAGCCGCTGCATCGACCGCTGCAAGGGCAACTGCGACATGTTCCGCGCCACGTTCCGGGGGCGCGAGCTCCTCTACCCCGAGCCCTTCGGGAGCGTGACCGCCGGAGCGGACAAGGACTACCCGGTGGACTACTCGCACCTGAATATCATGGGGTATGCGCTCGGGGCCAAGGGCGTGGAGGCGGATCCGGACCATGCCACGTTTCCCGCCGTGGACACGGAGACCTCATTCGGGGCCCGGGACAAGGTCAGGATGAAGGTGCCCATCTTCACCGGCGCCCTCGGGAGCACGGACATCGCCCGCAAGAACTGGGAGCATTTCGCCATCGGCGCGGCCATCAGCGGCATCAGCCTCGTCTGCGGCGAGAACGTCTGCGGAATCGACCCCGGTCTGGAGCTGAACGGAGACGGCAAGATCACCAAGAGCCCGGAGATGGACCGGCGGGTGCGCGAGTACCGGCGCTACCACGAAGGCTACGGGGATATCCTCGTGCAGATGAACGTCGAGGACACCCGCATGGGAGTGGCCGAGTACGTGATCGACAAGCTCGGCGTGGAGACCATCGAGCTCAAGTGGGGGCAAGGGGCCAAGTGCATCGGCGGGGAGATTAAGGTGGACTCCCTGGAACGGGCGCTGGAGCTCAAGCGGCGCGGCTACATCGTCACGCCCGACCCGGAGGTGCCCGCCTACCAGGCGGCGTTCAAGGCCGGTCCGCTGAAGCAGTTCGAACGCCACTCCCGCCTGGGGTTCATCGACCGGGAGGGATTCATGAAGGAGGTGGAGCGGGTGCGCGGCCTCGGCGCCAAGCGGATCACGCTGAAGACCGGGGCTTACCCCATGCGCGAGCTCGCCATGGCCATCCGCTGGTCCAGCGACGCCAAGATCGACCTGCTCACCATAGACGGAGCCCCCGGCGGCACGGGAATGAGCCCATGGCGTATGATGACCGAGTGGGGGGTGCCCGCCGTCTATCTCCATTCCATGGCCTACCAGCTGTGCGAACGGCTCGCAAGGAAAGGAGCGTGGGTACCGGACCTCGCCTTTGCGGGCGGCTTCTCTTCCGAAGATCACGTGTTCAAGGCCCTGGCCCTGGGCGCCCCCTACACCAAGGCGATCTGCATGGGCCGGGCCCTCATGATCCCCGGGATGGTGGGGAAAAACACGGAGAAGTGGCTCCGGGGCGAGGACGGGGGGCTTCCAGCCACGATCTCCCGGTTCGGAGACACCAAGGAGGAGATCTTCATGAACTACGAGGTCCTCAAGGAGCGGTACGGCGCGGAGGCGGAGAACTTTCCCCTGGGAGCCATCGGGATCTTCAGCGCCACGGACAAGATCAAGGTGGGGCTCCAGCAGCTCATGGCCGGCTCCCGAAACTGGAAGGTGGAGTACATCACCCGCAGCGACCTCATGTCCCTGACCGAGGAGTGCGCCAAGGTTACGGCCATCCCCTACGTCATGGATGCTTTCAGGGACGAGGCCTACGAGGTCATCGACGCGTGATATCCGGAACGTCCGGGAATCGGGTGGCGGGAGCCGGCGCGGCCGGCGCCCGCCACGGCCCCATTGACAAGGGCCGCTGCCACCGGATATGTTGCGCCGAGATCGGGGTATCCCGAGAGTGTGCGCTGAAAAGGGCCCGCCCGTGACTTACGAGCACCCGTCAGAATCATCCTGCATCGTCTTCCCCGGCAGCGACCAGCCCGGAACGGAATTCTATTCGCATTTCAAGGTCTTCCACGAGCTCATGTCCGTCAAGGTGCGGGATATCCTGCTCGTGTCGAGCCCCTACGACGCCTACATCCTGGAGGAGGACGGAAGCCTGGCCTCCCGCATCATCAACGAGTACAGCGGCCTCAACCTGAGCCAGCCCCCCCGGGTCACACGGGTGTCCTCGGCCCGTGAGGCCCTGGAAACCCTGGACCGCAAACGCTTCGATATGGTGATCACCATGCCCCACGTGGGCGAGATGGACGCCTTCACCTTCGGCATCGAGGTCAAGAAACGGAAGCCGCACCTGCCGGTGAACCTCCTCACCCACAGCCTTCGAGGCGTCTACCCCCCTCCCGAGAACACTGACCCGAGCGGCATCGACAAGATCTACGTCTGGACGGGCAACTCCGACCTCCTGCTCGCACTGGTCAAGAACGCAGAAGATCGGAAGAACGTGAACCACGACACGAGCCGCGCCCAGGTGCGCGTGCTCATCCTGGTGGAGGACTCGCCGATCTACTACTCCACGTTTCTGCCGCTCATCTACAAGGAGATCGTACAGCAGACCCAGGCCGTGCTCGAGGCCGGGCTGAACGAGGAGCATCGGCTGCTCACCATGCGAGCCCGGCCCAAGATCCTTCATGCGGAAACCTACGAGGAGGCCTTGAGCCTTTTCCGGCAGTTCAAGCCCTATCTTTTCGGGATCCTCTCGGACGCGCGCATCCCCAGGGAGGACAAGTTGGACCAGGAGGCGGGCTTCGCTCTGCTCAGGGAGATCCGGCAGGAGATCCCGGACCTGCCCCTGCTCATGCTCAGCTCGGAACCGGAGAATCGAGCCAGGGCAGCCCGCGTTCCGGCCGTATTTCTGGACAAGAACTCACCCAACCTCCTGGCCGAGCTCCACGACTTCTTCCTCACCCACCTGGGTTTCGGGGATTTCGTGTTCCGAATGCCGGACGGAACCGAGTTGGACCGGGCCGGAGACCTGCGGTCCCTGGAGATGAAGATCCGGGAGATCCCCGAGGAGTCCCTCTGGTACCATGCCAGGAGAAACCACTTCTCCAACTGGATCATGGGACGCTCCGAGATCACCCTGGCATCCCGCTTTCGGGAGGTGCACGCCTCCGAGTTTTGCAGCGCGGACGACCTCAGGGAGTACCTGATCACGAACATCCACGCCCTGAGAAAGCTGCGCCAGCGGGGGGTTGTCGCACAGTTCAAAGGGGCCACCTACGACGTGGACATCATGGATTTCGTGAAGGTGGGCCAGGGTTCGATCGGCGGGAAGGCGCGGGGCCTGGCGTTCATGTCCACGCTGCTTCAGGATCACGAGGAGCTCCACGAGAGGTTCGCCGGCGTCGACATCAAGATCCCCAAGACCTTCGTGATCACCACGGCCGGCTTTGAAGCCTTTGTTTCGGACAACGGTCTCCACTACCTGGGAAAGAACGGATATGCGGACCAGGAAGTGGCCGAGGCGTTCCTGGTTGCGGACATGCCGGACTGGCTGATCAGCGAGATGGAGGTCTTCCTGGCCCAGGCGACTTTTCCCCTTTCGGTCCGCTCCTCCAGCCTCCTCGAGGATGCTCAGTTCCAGCCCTACGCCGGCCTCTATCACACGTACATGATTCCGAACAACCACCCGGATCCCGGAGTTCGGCTCCGGCAGCTGATCACGGCGGTGAAGCTGGTCTATGCCTCCACCTTTTTCGAAGGCCCGAAATCCTTCTCCCGCAACACGCTGAACCAGCCGCACGAGGAGGCCATGGCGGTCATCATCCAGCAGCTCGGAGGCGAGGCCTACGGCGACTATTTCTACCCCGCCCTTTCAGGGGTGGCTCAGTCTCACAACTTCTATCCCTTCTCCCGCATGAAGACCGAGGAGGGCATCGCCCACATCGCACTGGGCATGGGAAAGACCGTGGTGGACGGGGAGCGGTCGCTTCGGTTCTCTCCGGTACACCCGAACATCCTCCCCGAGCTTTCCACGGTGGAGGACACCCTCCGGAACACGCAGCGGTACTTTTACGCGCTCAGGGTCAAGGGACATCCGGAGTCTCCAAAGAGCTATCGAGACTCCAACCTGGTCAAGCTCGAGGTGGACGAGTTCGAGGATGCCTATCCTGTTGTGAGCCTCTCCAGCACCTATATTCCCGAAGAGCAGCGCATCCGGGACACCGGTCACATGTCCGGGCCCAAGGTCGTCACCTTCGCCCAGATCCTGAAGCACCGCGTTTTCCCCCTGCCGGACCTTCTCAAGGATCTCCTGGCGCTGGCCAGGAAGGGCATGGGGTGTCCCGTGGAAATCGAGTTCTCGGTGAACATAGGAACCCGGGAGGAGCCCAAGGCGGAGTTCTTTTTCCTGCAGATGCGCCCCATGGTGGCCGAGATGGAACGCCTCGACGTCCAAATCACCCGGGAGGAGTGGGAAAAGGCCTTCTGCAGATCCGGCCACGCCCTGGGGAACGGAAAGAACCGACAGATCAGGGACGTTGTCTACGTGAAACCCTCGGATTTCGAGGCGGATGCCACGGTCGGAATCGCAGACGAGATCAAGGCCCTGAACGGAGAGCTCGCCAAGGGAAAGCGCCCCTACCTGCTCATCGGGCCGGGCCGATGGGGCACCGCGGACCGGTGGCTGGGCATTCCCGTTCAGTGGAGCCACATCTCCGGTGTGGGCGCCATGATCGAGCTTCGAAACGACCAGCTCAAGGTGGAACCCTCCCAGGGATCGCACTTCTTTCAGAACATCACGTCTCTGGGCATCCAGTACATCACGGTGGAGGAGAACGGAAGTGGAGAAGACCGCCTGGACTGGGCCTGGCTCGACTCCCACCCGACGTATCAGGAAACCGCGCACCTCCGGCACTTGAGGCTGGACGGCCCCTTGACCATCAAGATCGACGGACGGACGTCACGTTGCGTCATCCTCGAGCCCTGACGGACCGATAGCCAAGCGAAACTCAAACACTTTTTTCAGGAGGTTGTCCATGGCAGACATCATCGATTGGATCAGGAACAGGGACCCCGAGCAGAGGGAGTTTCACCAGGCGGTGCAGGAGGTCCTGGAAACGGTTCAGCCGGTGCTCGACCGGAATCCCGAGTTTCGCCGGAAAGCGATCCTGCAGCGGATCACTGAACCGGAGCGCGTCATCCTGTTCCGCGTCCCATGGATGGACGATCAGGGGCAGGTTCACGTGAACCGGGGCTTTCGCGTGGAGATGAACAGCGCTCTGGGGCCATACAAGGGCGGTCTCCGCTTTCATCCGTCCGTCAATCTGAGCATTCTCAAGTTCCTGGCCTTCGAGCAGGTCTTCAAGAACGCCCTTACCACCCTCAACATGGGGGGAGGAAAGGGCGGCTCCGACTTCGATCCCAAGGGAAAGTCGGAGGACGAGGTGATGCGCTTCTGCCAGGCCTTCATGTCGGAGCTCTCGCGGCACATCGGGCCCGACACGGACGTTCCGGCAGGCGACATCGGTGTCGGCGCGCGGGAGATCGGCTACCTGTTCGGGATGTACAAGAAGCTGCGTAACGAGTTCACTGGCGTTCTGACCGGCAAGGGGCTGAGCTGGGGAGGCAGCCTGATGCGTCCCGAGGCCACCGGCTACGGCTGCGTCTACTTCGCCTCCGAGATGCTGGCTACGCGGAACGAAACCATCGAAGGGAAGACTTGCCTCGTGTCCGGATCAGGAAACGTGGCCCAGTTCACTGTGGAGAAGATCATCGAGCTGGGTGGAAAGGTGGTGACGCTCTCGGACTCCTCCGGCTTCATCTACGACGAAGAGGGCTTCGACACCAAAAAGCTCGAGTTCATCAAGCGGCTGAAGAACATTCGCCGGGGGCGCATCAAGGAGTACATCGAAAAGTACTCCCAGGCGACCTACAACGAGGCGGATTCCACCCTGGATCACAACCCGCTCTGGTCCCTGAAGGCGGACTGTGCCTTTCCGGCCGCCACGGAGAACGAGATCAACGGCAAGGACGCCTTGAACCTGATCAACAACGGCGTAACCCTGGTCTCCGAGGGGGCCAACATGCCGTCCACACCGGAAGCCGTGGACATCTACCTGGACAACAGGATCCTCTACGGGCCCGGAAAGGCGGCGAACGCCGGCGGTGTGGCCGTCTCGGGACTGGAGATGGCGCAGAACAGCATGCGCCTGAAGTGGCCCCGGGAGGAGGTGGACTCCCGGCTCAGGGAGATCATGAAGGGGATTCATCGAACCTGCCTGGACGCGGCCGAAGAGTATGGAAAGCCGGGCAACTATGTGGCCGGTGCAAATATCGCCGGATTCGTCCAGGTGGTGCACGCCATGCTGGATCAAGGCCTCGTCTGACGACCGTGCTGCTTATTCCGGACGGCGGGTGAGCTGCGCCCGCCGTTCCCCGCGGCCATTGCCTCGGATTCAGGGCCCGCTCCGCCCCCCGTCCAGACCCATTTCCGCGTCGTTCGGGGCCGGACCGGAGGCCCCCTTCCTGTACAAATCTCCTGCGCGGTAAGAGCTGCGGACAAACGGGCCGCTCGCCACCTGCTCGAACCCCAGGGCAAGGGCGAGCCCCCGCCACGCCTCGAACTCCTCGGGCGGCACGAAACGGTCCACGGGCAGATGCCTCCTGGACGGCTGAAGGTACTGCCCCAGGGTCAACCGCCGGCAGCCGGCCTCGAGCAGGTCGTTCAAGGCGGCCCGCACCTCCCCGGGGCGCTCCCCCAGGCCCAGCATGATGCCGGACTTGGCAGGAAGGTCCGGCGCCTTCTCCCGCACCCGCCCCAGAAGCTCCAGTGAGCGGCGGTACCCGGCCTCGGGACGGACCGTGGAGTAGAGACGCTCCACGGTCTCCAGGTTGTGGTTCAGGACGTCGGGCCGGGCGGCGATCACGGTCTCGAGGTCCTCGGTCCGGCCCTGGAGGTCCGGGATGAGAAGCTCCACGGACGCGTCCGGGACGCGCTCCCGCACTGCTCGCACGGTGTCGCCGAACGCACCCGATCCGCCGTCCGGCAGGTCGTCCCGGGTGACCGAGGTGACGACCACGTGCCGGAGCCCCATTTCCCCGGCGGCCCGGGCCACCCTGGACGGCTCGGCCGGGTCGAGCGGACCGGGCGTCCCGTGTGCAACGGCGCAGAACCGGCAGTTGCGCGTGCAGGCGTCCCCCAGGATCAGGAAGGTGGCGGTCCGGTTGGAGAAGCACTCCCACATGTTGGGACAGTGCGCCTCCTCGCACACCGTGTGGAGAGAGGCCCCCCGGATCAGGCTCTTGATCTCCTCGTAGGCGGGCCCGGAGGGCACGCGCCTGCGAAGCCAGGGGGGCTT
>JAIPEI010000015.1 GCA_021737245.1 Deltaproteobacteria bacterium
CGCGTTGATATGATGTCCGCCTGTAAAGTGGACGGCTCGCTCCGGTCGAGTCACGATCCGACCGGACGCCCGAGGATCATCCGAGGACAAAGGAGAAAGCCCATGGCCGACTTTCATCAAGGGGGGGTGATCACCACCCTCCACGCCCTCCACGAAACGTTCGACCGCGAAGCATACCTGGGCGCGTTGGAAAAGCGGCTCGAGGAGTGGAGCCGGCACTCACCGATTGCGCTTATTCTGCCCTCCCTTTACACGGAGATCGAAAATCCGGGCGTCCTGGACCACATCCTGGACGAGATCGCCGCTGTGCGCTACCTCAAGACGATCACCGTGGCACTCGGGGGGGCCGAGGACGAGGATCGTTTCTCGAGAGCCAGGGCCTACTTCGAAAGGCTTCGAACAGAAGCACGGGAGGTGAGGGTCGTCTGGGTGGACGGTCCCCGCATCCAGGGCGTTCTGGACAAAATCCGCGAAAGGGAGATCCCCACGGGCGTGCAGGGCAAGGGACAGTCGGTGTGGGTGGCCCTGGGCTACATCCTGGCGCGGGCCGACTGTGATACGGCGGACTGCGAGGTGGCGGACTGCGAGGTGGTGGCCCTTCACGACTGCGACATCGTCACCTACGACCGTGTGATGCTGGGCCGTCTGATCGAGCCCACCGCCAACCCGCACAACGACTATGAGTTCTGCAAGGGGTACTATGCCAGGATCTCTCCCACCGAGCTGGCCATGAAGGGCCGGGTGACCAGGCTGTTCGTGACGCCCCTCGTGGACACGCTCCAGTGGGTCATGTACAAGCGGGGCTACAGGGACCTGGGGGCTTTTTTCAGTTATCATCGATCCTTCAAGTACCCGCTGGCCGGTGAGTTCAGCTTTGCCACCAGGATGGCGAGAGGGATCAACATCGCGTACGACTGGGGCCTGGAGGTGAGCACGCTTTCGGAGGCCTACCAGCGCGTGATGCAGAGAAAGATCGCCCAGATCGACCTGGCGGGCAACTACGAGCACAAGCACCAGGAGATGTCGCCCGAGGACGCGAGCCGGGGACTTCACAGGATGGTGGTGGACATCGGAAAGTTCTACCTGAACCACATGCGGTGCAACGGCGTTCCGCTGGACGATGCGTTCGTGGACATGATCCTTCACACCTACTACAACCGGAGCCTGGACTTCATCAAGCGCTACAGCGACGACGCCGAGGTCAACGGGCTTCACTATGATCGTTACCAGGAGGAGCAGACGGTGCGATTCTTCCGGGGTTTCCTGTGGACTGCTTGGGAGCAGATCAAGGGTCCCCATGAGAGCACCCTGATTCCTTCCTGGAACCGGGTGGTGTTCTCGATGCCCGAGATCCAGGCCGATCTGGTCCGGGCCGTGGAGGAGGACAACGCGTGAGCTCGGAGCGCCGGAGAGGAACCGGCCCCTTGAAGCTGCTCGTCGCGGTGAGCGAGATGGTGCCTTATGCCAAGACCGGCGGGCTGGGGGACGTGGCGGGCGCCCTGCCGGACGCGCTGCTGCGCCGGGGATGTGACGTGCGTGTGTTCCTCCCGTGCTATCGTATCGTGCGGGAGCGGACCCGGGAGATGGAGGCCGTGCTCGACAAGGTGCGGGCCCCCCTCGGCGGGGTGTCACTCGAGGCCTCCATTCTGGAGACCCGCACTGAACAAGGGGTTCCGGTGTACGTCGTGGAGAGGGAGGATTTGTTCGATCGTCCCAACCTGTACGGGACGTCAGCAGGAGATTACTACGACAACCTGGAGCGGTTCGCCTTTTTCTGCCGCGCCGCCCTGCTCGGCTGCGCGGCCATGGGATTCGCGCCGGACGTCGTCCATTGCCACGACTGGCAGACCGGCCTGATACCACCCATCCTGGGTGATTTGTTCCCGGAGGCCGGAAGCGTCTTTACGATCCACAACCTGGGATATCAGGGGCTGTTCCCGGCCGATCGCCTCCCTGCGACCGGATTGAGCGCGGACCGCTTCTTTCACCCCGAAGGGGTCGAGTACTGGGGGCGGATCAGCCTGCTCAAGGCGGGGATCGTGTATGCGGACGCCGTAACCACGGTCAGCCCCACCTATGCGGAGGAAATCCAGACTCCCGAGTTCGGCATGGGTATGGAAGGCGTCCTGCGGAGCCGCAGGGATGTCCTCAGCGGTATCCTGAACGGCGCGGATTATGCGAGGTGGGACCCGGTGATCGATCCACACCTGCCGGCCCGATACGGCCCCGGCCGCATGGCGGGGAAGGCGCGTTGCAAGAAGGCCCTGATCCGGGAGGTCGATCTTGACACGCACCTCGAGCAGCGACCCGTGATCGGCGTCGTTTCCAGACTGGACCGCCAAAAGGGCCTGGATCTTCTGATCGGTATATTGGACGAGCTGTTTTCCCTGGATGTGGGCCTGGTGGTGCTCGGGACGGGCGACGCGGGGATCGAAGAGGCGCTTCGAGCCGCAGGGGAGCGTTTCGACGGGCGCATGGCGCTTCGACTCGGGTTCGACGAACCTCTTGCCCACCGGATTACGGCCGGATCGGATCTCTTTCTGGTGCCCTCGCGCTATGAGCCCTGCGGGCTGACACAGATGCATGCCATGAAGTACGGGACCGTTCCGGTGGTTCGGGCCACGGGGGGGCTCAAGGATACCGTTTCGGCCTATGACCCCGGGAGCAGCCGAGGCACCGGGTTCAAGTTCTTCGAGCCCCGGCCTCGAGCGCTCCTCGAGGCCGTTCGGCTTGCCGTATCCCTGTTCGAACGGCGCGATTCCTGGGAAAGGCTTCGAAAGGCGGTCATGGAAGCCGACTTTTCCTGGGACGAGTCGGCGGCCCGCTACATGGCGCTCTTCGAGGACCTTCGAACGCGTCGGCAGCCTTTTCGATCCGGATCCGGAAGGCCTCCCGCCCGCCGGTCGAGCACGGAACCATAAGGAAACCAGGATCGGCGGGTTCTGAAAAACCCGGCGGGGTTCGGATCTCTTCGCCCCCGGCCTGCCGGCGGCACAAGGCGGTGAAAGGAGCCGCAAACCATGGAACGTTTTGTGTGCATTCACGGTCATTTCTACCAGCCTCCACGAGAGAACCCCTGGCTGGAGGCCGTCGAGATCCAGGATGGGGCGGCCCCTTATCACGACTGGAACAAGCGCATCACAGCGGAGTGTTACGCCGTGAATGCAGCGTCCAGGATCCTTGACGACCAGGACAGGATCCTTCGGATCGTGAACAACTATGAGAAGATGAGCTTCAATTTCGGCCCCACGCTTCTGTCCTGGCTGGAGGCTCATTCGCCTTTCGTCTATCAGGCCGTTCTGGAAGCGGATCAGCGCAGCAGCGAGCGGTTTTCCGGACACGGTTCCGCCCTGGCCCAGCCATACAACCACATGATCATGCCCCTGGCGAACGCCGGGGACAAGGAGACCCAGGTGATCTGGGGGATGCGGGACTTCGAGCACCGGTTCGGAAGGCGGCCCGAGGGGATGTGGCTTCCCGAGACGGCGGTGGATCTGAAAACCCTCGATGTTATGGCGGCCCAGGGCATTCGATTCACGATTCTGGCCCCCCTGCAAGCCAGGCGCAGGCGCGCCCCGCGCGGCCCATGGAAGGATGCGGGTGAACACCCCGTCGATTCGCGGCTGCCCTATCGGGTGCGGCTTCCGTCCGGGCGGGACATGACCGTTTTCTTTTATGACGGGGCCGTCTCCAGGGCGGTGGCCTTCGAGCGGCTCCTGTCCAGCGGGGAGGCCCTGGCCGAGAGACTGGCCCAAGGTTTTTCCGATGAAACGGAGAAGGCCCAGCTCGTACACATTGCCACGGACGGAGAGAGCTACGGGCATCATCACAGGTTCGGCGACATGGCGCTCGCCTACGCGATTCACACCATCGAGACCCGCGGCCTGGCCCGCATGACCAACTATGGGGAGTTCCTCGCTCTTCACCATCCCGAGCAGGAGGCGGAGATCGCCGAGAACACCTCATGGAGCTGCGAGCATGGTGTGGGGCGGTGGAAGGCGGACTGCGGCTGCCACACCGGGGCCCATCCCGGATGGAACCAGGCCTGGCGGGCGCCGCTACGCACCGCCCTCGACGACTTGAGCGCGGATCTGGCAAGGCTGTTCGAGGAGGAGGGCGGAAACCGCTTCCGGGACCCGTGGGCCGCCAGGAACGACTACATCGACGTGATTCTGGACCGTTCCGAGGAAAGCCGAAGATCCTTTTTCGAACGGCATGCAGCCGCGGCGACGGACGGCGACAAGGAAGCCGCTTTCCTGAAGCTCCTGGAAATGCAGCGTCATGCCATGCTCATGTACACGAGCTGCGGGTGGTTTTTTGACGACATCTCGGGAATCGAGGCCGTGCAGATCCTTCGATATGCGGCCCGGGCGATCGAGCTCGCCGAAGAGTTCGGGGCCGGAGACATCGGGACCCGATTCATGGAAGCCCTGGCCGCCGCGCAGAGCAACCGGATGGATCAAGGAACCGGCCGGCACATCTACGAGAGGGCGGTGGCCCGCTCCAGAGCCGATTTCAGCAAGGTGGCCGCCCATCATGCCATGTGCCGGCTGTTCCAAAACGGTTCTGACGCGGAAGGACGATTTTACTGCTATCGCATCGAAGACGAGGTCGTGGAAACGAGGCAGGCCGGAAAGGCGTCCCTGCTTCTCGGACGGGCCCGCATTCTTTCGGAGATCACCCGGGATGGAAGGGATCTTTGTTTCGGAGCCCTCCATCTCGGAGACCAAAACCTGACCGGCGGGGTCGGGAAGATGGAGGATCCGGAGCGGTTCGCTTCCACAGTGGACGAGCTGGGCCGGGTTTTCGAGGGTGCGGACTTCCACGAGACCCTGAGGCGGTTCGACCGGAGCTTTCCCCTGGGTGTCTACAGCCTCAAGTCCCTCTTCCGGGACGAGCAGCGACGCATTCTGGGCCGCATTCTGGAGGCCACCCTGAATGATGTTGAAGGGGTGTACCGAAGGCTGTACGATGACCAGGCGCCTCTGATGCGATTCCTCATGGATGCGGAGGCGCCCCTCCCCAAGGCCTTGCATGTGGCGGCCGAGTTCGTTCTGCACGCGGAGCTGAAGCGGCGGTTTCAGTCGGACGATATCGACCTCGACGGAATCGAATCGCTCCTCCAGGAGGCCCGGGGAGTCGGGGTGACCTTCGACACGGAACCCCTCGAGTTCGCTTTTCGCAGGAGCCTCGAGCGGACGGCGATGCGCCTCCTGGACAAACCGGACGGCGTAGAGCCCATTCACCGGCTGGATGCGGTTCTTTCACTGCTGGACTCACTGCCCTTCAAGGTGAACCTTCGGACGGCCCAGAACATCTGTTACGATCTGAAGGAGACCCGGTGGCCGAGCATGAAGGAGAACGCAGAGGCGGGGAGCGGGAAGGCCCGGGACTGGGTGGATCTGTTCGGCCGGGTGTGCGCAAAGCTGTGGGTAAGGATCGACTGAACGGCGAGCGGCGATCGCGGTTCACAGGAGCAGGGCGGTCAGACATGGCTGAGAGAAGAAGCGGGATTCTGCTGCACATCACGTCCCTGCCGTCCAGGTTCGGGATCGGAGACCTCGGGCCGGCGGCATACGCTTTCGCGGATTTCCTGGAGCGCGCCGGGCAGAGGCTGTGGCAGGTCCTCCCCTTGAACCCCACGGAGCCCGCCTACGGTAACTCTCCATACCACAGCATCTCGTCGTTCGCCTTCAATCCCGTTCTGGCGAGTCCGGAAGCACTGGTTCGGGAGGGGCTGATCGATGCAGAAGACCTGCCGCTCCGGGAAGCCTTTCCTCCGGGCAGGGCCGCCTATCGGGCGGCCGCTGAGGCCCGGGATCGACTGTTCTCCATCGCTTACGAGCGCTTTCGGTCCCGTGGCGGGGATGGAGACTACGAGGCCTTCTGCGAGGAGCACGCACACTGGCTGGAGGACTTCGCCCTGTTTGCCGCGCTGAGGGAGCGGTTCCAGGGACGTCCCTGGCCCTCCTGGCCCCCCGGCCTGCGGGACCGCGACCCCGCAGCGCTGGACCCGGCGAGAAGGGAGCTGGGGGAGGAAATGGACCGAATCCGGTTCGTCCAGTATCTCCTTCACAGGCAGTGGCGCGACCTTCGATCGTTCTGCCGCGATCGCGGCGTTTCCCTGGTCGGGGACATGCCGATCTACGTGGTTCTGGACAGCGCCGACGTCTGGGTGGCGCCGCACTGCTTCAAGCTGAACGATCAGAAGCAACCGACCGCGGTGGCCGGTGTGCCGCCGGACTACTTCAGTGAGACCGGACAGCTCTGGGGAAACCCGGTCTACCGGTGGGATGTGCTGAAGGCGCAGGAGTACGACTGGTGGATACGCCGGATCCGACACAACCTGACCCTCTACGACCGGGTTCGGGTGGATCACTTTCGAGGGTTCGTGGGGTACTGGGAGGTCCCGGCCGGGGAAAAGAACGCCACCAACGGCCGATGGGTGGACGCACCGGCGGTCGATTTCTTCGAGTCCGTTCTTCGGGAGATTCCCGGGGCCCCCATCATCGCCGAGGATCTCGGCGTCATCACAGCGGATGTGAGGGAGATCATGGATCGCTTCGGTTTCCCGGGCATGAAGGTGCTCGTTTTCGCGTTCGGGCCGGAGCTTCCCTCCAACCCGTACGCTCCCCACAATCACGAGAAGCACTGTGTGGTGTACACGGGCACGCACGACAACAATACGGCCCGGGGCTGGTTCGAGGAGGAAGCCACCGAGGAAGATCGAGCGCGTCTTGCATCGTATGTCGGCCATCCGGTCACCCCGGAGACCGTTCACCGGGACCTGATGCGGCTGGCCATGGCATCGGTGGGGGACACGGCGGTTCTGTCCATGCCCGACGTCCTCGGTCTGAGCGGAGCGCACCGAATGAACACGCCGGCGACGAGGAACGGGAACTGGACCTGGCGGATGTCGTCCGGGGCGGCGGACGAGGAATTGGCCCGCGGCCTCCGGGAGATGTCCGAGCTCTACGGGCGGGCGAGACCATGAGTCCCCTGGCCATCATTCAGGATCTTCGGTTCCAGGACGTGCTGGATATCCTGTTCCTCTCCGTGTTTTCCTATCACCTCTATGTCTGGTTTCGGGGGACCAAGGCCCTCAAGGCCATCGTGGGTCTCCTGGTGTTCGGACTCGTGTTCACGGCGGCCCGCGTATGGGGGCTCTTCCTCACCACCTGGGTATTCCAGATCCTGTGGCAGGTCCTGGTCATCCTGCTCATCATCCTGTTCCAGAAGGAGATCCGCCAGGTCCTCGAACGGGTCAATCCCCTCCAGACGCTCGGCCTCCACCGGCTGCAGGCCCCGGGCGCCTGGGTGCGCAGCGTGGTCGATGCGGCCTTTTTGCTGGCATCGGCGAAAACGGGCGCCCTCATCGTCCTGGAACGGAATGACCGGGTGGAGGAGCTGGTGACCGAGGGTCATCCCCTCGAGGCGGAGCCCAGCCCGGAGCTGGTGGTCAGCATCTTCCAGAAGGAATCGCCGCTCCACGACGGCGCCATGCTGATTCGGAAGGGGCGCGTGAGCCAGGTCGCCTGCTACCTGCCCCTGACGGCGGAGACCGGGCTTCCCGCCAGGTGGGGCACGAGGCACAGGGCCGCGATCGGTCTCAGCGAGCGCTGCGACGCCGACGTGATCGTCGTTTCCGAGGAGCGGGGAGAGGCCTCGCTGGTGCGGGAGGGAGTCGTCCGGCGCGCAGACGATCCTGAAACCCTCGTGCGGTGGATCCGCGAGGACGTGGGTCCCCGGGGCGACGGCAGGTCCTGGAAACGGGACGCCCGCCTTCTGGTGACCAGGAACTGGAGAACGAAGGCGGGCGCACTGGGGGCGGTGTGTGGGGTCTGGCTGGCCCTGGCGGGACAGCAGAACTTCGAGGTGGACATCGACGTCCCGCTGGAGGTGCAGAACGTTCCCTCCGGCCTGACCGTGGCAGACCCCGTCGACCCGAGAATCCGGGTGCGCGTCAGAGGCCTTCGAAAGGACGCCAGCATTCTCAACGAGAAAAACGTCCGCGCCCTGCTGGACGCAGGAGGCGTGCGGGAAGGCCGCAGGTTTTTTCATTTGTCCCGGGAGAACGTCCGGCTTCCCAGCGATCGGGTGTATGTGGTGAAGATCGATCCGCCGCGCATGGAGTTCACGTTCAGCGGGGAAGGAGCGGAGGGTGAGCAAGGACACGAAGCTCACGAAGGGCGCGTTTCACCTCGTGTCCTTGGCAGCTCAAGGTATTTCATGCAGGAAAGGAAACCTTTATGACGATTTCACCCATCAGGACCATCGACGTCCGGCCGAGAATTCCGGAAGCGCTCGAGCCGCTGCGCCTCCTGGCCAAAAACCTCCGGTTCGCCTGGGACTACGAGGCCGAGGGCCTGTTCCGGCGCATCAACCCCGACCTCTGGCACCAGACCCGGAGGAATCCCGTCGAGTACCTGTGCAGGCTCCGGCAGGAGGAGCTGGAGGCGCTGGTCCACGACGAGGCCTTTCTGGCCCACCAGGAGCGGGTGTGGCAGGAGTTCGAGCGATACACCAGGGAGAAGCCCCACCCGGGTGCTTTCGGGGAACGGGGGAATCCCTTTGTCGTGGCCTACTTCACGGCCGAGTGCGGTTTGGCCGACTGCCTTCCCATCTACTCGGGGGGGCTGGGCATCCTCTCGGGCGACCACCTCAAGTCGGCAAGCGACCTGAATCTCCCCATCGTGGGAGTCTCCCTTGCGTATCAGAAGGGTTACTTTCGACAGTACTTGACCCAGGACGGCTGGCAGATGGAGACCTACCCGGTGAACCAGTTCAGCATCATGCCCATGGATCGGGTCCGGGATGAAGCGGGCCGTGTCGTGAAGGTATCGGTGGACCTCCGGGAGGAGCGGGTCCGGGTGCAGGCCTGGCGCGTCGATATCGGCAGAACGAGGCTTTATCTCCTCGATACGAACCTTCCGGAGAACTCCGAACGGGGCCGGAGCGTTACGTCCCAGCTCTACGGAGGGGATCGGGAGATGAGGATCCGGCAGGAGATCATCCTCGGGATCGGTGGGGTCCGCATGCTGAAGGCGGTGGGCGTGCAGCCCGCTGTTTGTCATATGAACGAGGGGCATTCCGCCTTTGCCTGTTTCGAACGTATCCGGCAGCTCAGGGAGAACGACGGCCTGAGCTTCAACGAAGCGCTGGAGTTCATCCGCATGACCAACGTCTTTACGACCCACACCCCGGTTCCGGCCGGGATCGATACGTTCGACCCCGGGCTCATGCACGCCTACTTCGACGGTTTCGCCAGGGCCATGGGGATCAGCTTCGACGTCCTGCTGGGTTACGGACGCCAGGAGCCCAGGAATCGGCAGGAGCCGTTCAGCATGGCGGTGCTCGCCCTGAGGCTGTCCAACTGGAACAACGGCGTGAGCCGGCTCCACGGGGAGGTCAGCCGCAAGATGTGGCGGCAGGTCTGGTCCGGGCTCCCCGAGGTGGATCGCCCCATTACACACATCACGAACGGGGTGCACATTCCCTCATGGATCTCGAGAGGCATGGCCGAGAACTGCGATCGCTACCTCGGTCCGCGATGGATCGAGGACCCGGACAACGAGAAGGTGTGGGAAAGAGTGAACCAGATTCCCGACACCGAGCTGTGGCGTACACACGAGCGGGCCCGAGACCGCCTGGTGGCGTTTGCGAGGCGGCGTCTCAGGCTGCAGCTGGCCAACCGGGGACAGTCCAACCGGGACCTGGAGATGGCCTCGGAGGTGCTGAACTCCGAAGTTCTCACCATCGGCTTTGCGAGGCGATTCGCTCCCTACAAGCGGGCTCACCTGATCTTGAGGGACATCGCCAGGCTGGAGAGGATCCTGACGAACCGGGAAAGGCCGGTCCAGATCGTGTTCGCCGGCAAGGCGCATCCCCAGGACGAAGACGGCAAGCAGCTCATCAAGAACCTGATCCGGATCACTGCGAAGGAAAACCTGAGAAGACACATGGTGTTTCTGGAGGACTACGACATGGAGATCGCACGTCGAATGGTGCAAGGTGTCGATGTGTGGCTGAACACGCCCCGCCGCCCCATGGAGGCATGCGGAACCAGCGGCATGAAAGCGGCGGCCAACGGAGCCCTGCAGGTGAGCATCCTGGACGGGTGGTGGGACGAAGGCTACCATCGGGAGCTCGGATGGGCCATCGGCGGGGGGGAGACTTACGAAGATCCGGATTTCCAGGATGACCTGGAGAGCCGGACCCTGTACGACATCCTGGAAAAGGACGTGGTCCCCCTGTTCTACGAGAGGGGGGCGGACGGGCTCCCCCGCCGCTGGATCGACATGATGAAGCGATCCCTGTACCGGTTGTGTCCCGCTTTCAACACCCACCGCATGGTCGAAGAGTACTGGGGCCGGTTCTACCTGCCTGCAGCGGAGCGCGGTTTCCAGGTTCGGGAAAACGGGTGGGCAGGCCTGCGCAGCCTGGCCCGGTGGCGGGACAAGATCATGTTCAACTGGTCGGGTGTGGCGATTCGGGAGATCCGGATGGAGGAGGTGGAGGGGGTCGAGGTCGGGCGTCCCTACGTGGTCGAGGTGGATGTCCACCTGGGGGACCTGGAGCCGGAAGATGTGGTGGTGGAGGTGTACGGCGGCCGGGTGGATCCTTCGGGCCGGTTTCTGGACCGGCTCGTCCAGGTCATGTCCCTGACGGAAACCCTCCCGGAGAAGGACCACCGGTACCGGAAAGAGCTTCGGTTCGATGAGGCGGGGCATTTCGGCCTGAACATCCGGATCATCCCGAACCATCCCAACCCCGAGAGCCGGCATGCCATGGGGCTCGTGGTCTGGGGCCAGCCGGGAGATCGGGATCCAGACCTTCCGGTGTCAGGGGGTTGAGGGCGCGTCCGGAGACGGGGCCCTTGGAAACCGGACGGTGATCACGGTTCCTCCCGAACGGAGACAGGTCCCCCGATCCGTGCAGGAAGGGCAGAGGCTGATTCGCCCCGGACAGACATCCGTTTCCAAAGGGATGTAGCGGCACCGGTTCGAGGACAACGAGATCCGGAAGCCGTATCGCTCCGAAAAGATACGCATGCGGAGGAGATCGGCCCCTTTCCCCCCCGCGTTGAAGTCGAACGGACGCTTGGACGAGTAGTGGAGGGTGTCCTGGGTTGCGAAGAACCCTTCGAAGATCCTTCTCTGGGCGTCCTCCGTGATGCCCACACCCCAGTCCCTTACCACGAGCTCGGGTCCGTCCTTCCCGTCCCGAGCCAGGATTTCGATGCGTCCCTCGTCGGGCGTGTTCTCCACTGCGTTTCGCACCAGACCGTCCACGATCTTCCGGAGGGGCTCCCCCGGCATGAACACGGTTTCGGGCCTCGAGTCGACTGCGATCTCGACCTGCCGGTGGGTGAAAAGCGGAGACATTGCCTCCAGTCGCTCCCGGACAAAGGAGTCGAGATCGATCCGTTCGGGCGTCAGGTCGCGTTGTCCGTAAAGGGTCTCGATCCTCTCCCGGATGAGCTCGATGCCCCGGTCCCCGCCCGTGGTTTCTGCAACGATGGTTTCCAGCACGTCCGAGCATTGATCCAGGAGCTCGCACAGAAGGGTTTTCATGTCCGATCGGCGCTGCTGAATGATGTCGTCGACCTGGTCCTGGATCTCCACGATTCGGTTCAGGTTTCGCCGGGCCCGTTCCATGGTGGATTTCCACGCCTCCACCGGCGCGTCTTCCAGCTTCCTCGAAAGGATGTCGAGGCTTCCCACCAGCACGGACACCGGGGTTTTCAGCTCGTGGC
Organism: Deltaproteobacteria bacterium; assembly: GCA_021737245.1. Taxonomy (GTDB): domain Bacteria; phylum Desulfobacterota; class DSM-4660; order Desulfatiglandales; family HGW-15; genus JAIPEI01. The sequence continues at coordinate 11,756 of JAIPEI010000015.1, forward strand.
TCAGGTGATTGATCGCCTTGTCTTTGGCCCGGTTCAGGCTTCTGACCTCGAGGTAGGACTGCTTCAGCTCCTCTGAGAACCTTGCGTTCTCGATGGAAAGGGCCACGGTCCCGCCGATGAGACTCAGCAGCTCGATGTCCTTGGCCTCGAAGGTCCCCTCCTTCTTGTTGATGGCGCAGAGCACGCCGATGATTCGGTCGCTGCTTCTCAGGGGAACCTCGATGAAGCTGCGCGTGGTGTATCCCAGCTTGCTGTCACGCCTCGGGTACAGCCGCTGGTCTTCCTTGACGTCCTGGACGATCTGCGGCTCTCCGGTCCGGATCACCCTTCCGGCTGCGACCTCGTCCAGGCCGATGCGGATGGTCTTCATCCTCTCCTGGACGTCCTTGTCCTCGTAGCAGGCGCCCGGAAAAAACAGCTGCTCGTTTTCCTCCTCCAGGAGCCCCACCAGGGCGCCCTCGGCTCCCATCAGGCGCTGAACCTCGCTGGTGATGTAGTCCAGCAGCTCCTCCAGATCCGGATAGATGGGGAGGGACTTGCTGATGCGAAGCAGGGTCTCGTTGTTCCTGTAGGCATCCTTGAGGTCTTCCGCGAAGCGGGCGTTCTCCACGGACAGGGCCACGGTTCCCGCAACCATGCCCAAAAGCTCCTCGTCGGAATCATCGAACACCCCTTGTTTCTTGTTGATACCGGCGATGACCCCGATGGTGCGGTCGCTGCTCTTCAGGGGGACCAGCAGGAGGTTCCTCGTCTCGTATCCGAGCTTGCGATCCCGTTCCCGGTGCAGGGGATCGTCCCTCGGCACCCGGGGGACGATGAGCGGGGAGCCGGTTCGAATGACCTGTCCGGCAACCAGCTGATCCAGGGGAAAGCGGAACTCCTTGACCCTGCTGCTGGTCAGCGTGTCGTCATAGGCGGCGCCGAGGAAAAAGAGCTCACGGCTCTCTTCGTCCAGAAGAATGACGAGGGCCCCTTCGCAGCCGATCAACTGCTTGACCTCGCCGCTGATATAATCCAGAAGATCCTCGAGGTCGGGATATGCCGGAAGGGCCATGCTGATGCGGAGCAGGGCCTCGTTGTTCCTGGCGTTTCGCTTCTCGGAGGTGATATCCCGGAGCATGACCAGCTCTCCGAGAAGATTTCCCTCGGAGTCCTGGTAGAACGCGGCGCTCAGAACGACGTCCAGGACCCGGCCGTCCCTGGTCAACCGCCTGGTTTCGTGCCGCATGAGGACGTTTTCCCGAAAAAGCCGGTCGATCGCTTCCCTGGTCTCCTGCTCCAGCCCGGACGGGACGTAAGGAATGTGTTGCCCCTTGAGCTCGTCCAGACTCCACCCGAACGTGTCCGTGAATGCAGGGTTCAGGTAGAACACGCGTCCGTCCACGGTGAAGACCACCACCGGGTAGGGGAGAAACTCCAGGAAGCTTCGGAACCGCCTTTCCGACTCCTTCCGTTTCTCCTCGGCGCGTTTTCTTTCAGTGATGTCCTGGAGGGTCTCTATGGCTCCGGTGATGCGGCCGCTTTCGTCCCGGATGGGCGAGGCGGTGAAGAACAGCCACTTGCCGTTCTCCCCCAGGGCGGAGAAAAAGCTCTCCGCCTCGTACGCGCCCTCGATGACGGTCGATCTGCGGTACTTCTCTCCATAGTACCGTGCAAAATCCTCTTCCGGCGCGTCGTCCACGATCAGGTCGGCCATGACGGGCCGCTTTTTCCTGTAGAACGTCTGCCAGTGGCGGCGGGTGCCGATGAGCTCGGATGCAGGGATGCCCGTGAGGTTCTCCCAGGCCTTGTTGCAGTGGGTGATCCGGTGATCCGCGTTGATGACGAAGGTGGCGATGGGGGTCCCCTCGACAATCTGGGAGAAGAGCTTCTCGTTCGCGGTGAACGTGTCCCGCTCCGCCGGGAGCGATTGGTTCTCCAGGCTCAGCTCGCGCACTCGACGTTCGAGTTCCTCGTAGGTGGGCTTCTTCTCCATTCGGGATCACCTTCCGCCTCATCCTAAGGCAACATCTCGAAAACCTCAATCTCCTTTTTCGGCTCGACCGCGGTGACGCGGATCCGGAGCCGGCGATTGACCGGGGGAGATCAAGTTTGTTATGCTCCGGCCGAGCTGTCATGAAGAACGGCGTCCAGGAGGACGGATGAAGAGGAAGGCGAGGCAGGAGTTTCAGGCACATGGCGTCCGGGCGCTTCTTTCACGGCATCCCGCGGTTCGTCGTTTGAAAAGGGAGCGTTTCCCGACCCAGCACGGCAACCGGTTCTGGTCGTCGAGCTGGGTCCTCATGGATTACCTCGGCCGCTCGGGCCTGCCCCCGGCATGCCGTGTCATCGATGTGGGTTGTGGATGGGGATTGGCGGGAATCTTCTGTGCCAGTCGGTACGGCGCGCGTGTGACCGCTGTGGACGCGGACCCCGACGTCTTCCCGTTTCTTCGGCTCCACGCAGGCGTCAACCGGGTGGACATTGCCACGCTGCGCAGCGATTTCACTCGAATCACCACGCGGACCCTGAGGGAAGTCGACTACTTGATCGGGGCCGACATCTGCTTCTGGGACTCGCTGGTCCGCCCCATTCACAACCTGATCCTCAGAGCCCTCCGGGCCGGGGTCAAGGGTGTATTGATCGCAGATCCGGGACGGAGTCCCTTTGAGGCCGTGGGAGAGTCGGTTCTGTCCCGGCGCGAGGGAGAGGTCCTGACCTGGACCACATCCAGACCCAGAACCATGCATGGCAGGATTCTCAGGCTTGGGGACGGGTTTCGCTGACATTGCTTCCCGGTTGGAGGCATCCCGTTGCACCCGGTCGAAGCCGGTGCTCGAGAAGAGAGGCGAGAGTTCCATGGATGAATTGAACAAGCAGTACCCGTTTCGCTGCATGCTGAGCTTCCGCCCGATGATCGACTGCCTCAGGCGGTCCTTTGTCCAAGCCGGGGGGCGCAGCGAACAGGAGCTGGATGACATTCTCGAGCAGGCCCCGGAGCTGGCCGATCCCGTTCGGGACCACGCGGTGCTCAAACGGAGGGCCCCCTTTGTGGAAAGACTCATGGCTCTGGCGTTCCCCGCCCCGTACTGGGAGAGCGAGCCCATCGCAGCCGTGGTGCCGTTTGTCATGCGCCCGGTGCTCGCCTCACCTCTCTTCCGGAGCCTCTTTCTGGGAGAGGACGGGGCGTTCTCCGGACGACGAAACGTGTCAAAGCCCGATTTCGAGCGGGGACGGGTGATCAGGGCCTATCTCATGATCCTGGACAAGCTTTGCGGCGTCCGCCAACGTTTCGAGTTCCCCCTGATCCACATCGTGCCCGATCCGGAGACAGGACTGGAACGCCACTTCAGAATGGACCTCGATTTCCGGTTCGTGGAAGTCCGGCGCACCGGTTCGGAGAGGTCGGAGCTCGAAGAGCATGAACGTGATGAAATCCTTTCCCATCTGACCGAACCGGACCGGCTCCGCGGGATCCTTCCTCCGCAGCAGTTCGAGTTTCACGGCTTCACCCTTTTCAGGGCCGTGGACGTCACGCAGACCGAGATGTTCTCGGCGCTGGAAAGGGCACTGGTGGACCAGGAGTCTGTGGTATCAAGGGACGGGTTCCTGCGACTTCAGGACCAACTCCGCATGCTCTTCCGCAGACCGGACCTGATGGCGGGACTGGCGGCTCTCCATGACGACCAGGTCCTGCTGCTCAACACGGGGGGTGATCTCAAAGAAAGCTGCATTTTTCACGACTCACGCCACATTCCTGCAGCCGAGTTCGAAGGCAGCGCCTACGAGAGGGCTGTGACCAGCGGAAAGGTGCTTCGGATCCCCGACCTGCTGGAGGAACCCTGGCCGGAGCACATCAAGCGGGACATCCTCGGTCGAGGCGCCCGCTCCCTGATCGTGGCCCCCCTGTTTTTCAAGGGAGAGTGCATCGGAACGCTGGACCTGGAGGCGCCCGAGCCCGGCGGCTTCGAGGCCATGGACGAGCTTGTTGCGGAGCAGATCCGGCCGCTCTTTGCCATGGCGATCAAGCGTGCCCTGGATGATTTTCACGTCAGAATCGAAGGGGTGATCAAACAGGAGTGCACGGCGATCCATCCCACGGTGGAGTGGCGGTTTCGAAAGGCGGCCCTGCACTACCTCGACCGGATCCGCATGGGGCGGGCTGCGGAGCTGGAGCCCATCGTGTTTCCTGACGTGTACCCCTTTTATGCCACCTCGGACATTCGAGGCTCTGCGGACGCCCGTAACGAGGCCGTGCAGGAAGACCTGGCACAGCAGCTGGAGCTCGCCCTGAAGGTGCTCCAGGCGGCACAGGCGGATAAGCCGCTGTTCATTCTGAAGGAGACGGCCGGCCGGGTCCAGGCGACGCGGGAGCGCATTCTCGAAGGGCTGGGATCCAGCGACGAGATCGCCGTCCTGCGATTTCTCCGCGAAGAGGTGGTTCCCCTGTTCGAGCACCTCTCGGGCATGTCCCCTTCTGTGGTGGAGGCCGTCCATGCCTATCACGAGGCCGTGGACGACAAGGCCGGGACCGTGTTTCGTCTCAGAAGGGCGTTCGAGGAGAGTGTCACCATGCTCAACGACCGCCTGGCCGCCTACCTGGACCGGGAGGAGTCGGAGGCGCAGGCCATGTTCCCCCACTACTTCGAAAGACACCGGACGGACGGTGTGGACTATGTGATCTACGTGGGGGAGAGCCTGACCGAGGAGAACGGGTTCTGCGAGCTGTACCTCAGGAACATGCGCCTCTGGCAGCTTCGCGTGGCCTGCGGCATGGCCTGGCACACCGAGCAGCTCAAGGCGTCACTGAAGGTCCCGCTGGACACGGCCCATTTGATCCTGGTTCAGAACGCGCCCCTGTCCATCCGATTCCGGTACGACGAGAAGCGGTTCGATGTGGACGGCGCATACGATGTGCGGCACGAGATCCTCAAGTCGCGCATCGACAAGGCCGTGATCAAGGGAAGCACGGACCGGCTCACACAGCCGGAAAGACTGGCGGTGGTCTACTCCCAGCCGGACGAGGCGCGTGACATGGAGCGCCACATCGACTTCCTGCGAAGCGAGGGGTTCCTGACCGGCGAAACGGAACGCGTCGACCTGGGCGACCTCCCGGGCGTCCAGGGCCTCAAGGCGTTTCGGGTCGCCGTGGATCTGGACTCCCCCGCCCTGGCCGAGGCGGCCGGGCGCGGGTTCGAGTAGGCGCCGGGCCCTGTCCAGGAGGTGCAGGAGGAGGCGCCCTCTCCGAAGAGGCGGCGCCGCCGGTCCCTGAGGAAGGGAAACTCCTTCCGGACCCGGGAGACGATCCGGGGATCGATCTCCGCGAAGACGACGGTCTCCTCGTCGCCGGCCTGCGCAAGAGGTGCCCCAAGGGGGTCCAGGATCACGGAGCCGCCCGTAAAGGCTTGCCCCCCGCCCCGGCCCACACGGTTGACGCCCGCCACGTAGCACTGGTTCTCCACGGCCCGGGCCTGGAGGAGGGTGGCCCAGTGGGCCTGGCGCGCCTCGGGCCAGGAGGCGATGACGAGGATCAGGTCGCAATCCTGAGCCACGCAACGGAACAGCTCGGGAAACCGGAGGTCGTAGCAGATGAAGCAGGCGGTCCTGACGCCGTCCATGTCGAAGGGAACCGGAAGCCGCCCGGAACCGTAATGACGGTCCTCGTCGAGCAGCCCGATCAAGTGGATCTTGGTGTACAGGGCTGCATCGCGCCCCTCGGGGTTCACGCTCAGGGCGGCGTTCTGCGGGGGTTCGTTTTCCCGGGCAAGAGCGAACCCGCCTGTGATCCAGATGTGAAGGCTCGACGCCAGGGAGCGGAGAAAGGAGGGGGTCGGTCCGGACAGGGGTTCCGCCGTGACGACCGTGTCCATGGAAAACCCTGTCGAAAACATCTCGGGCAGGACCACGCCCCGGCAACCATACTCCTTCGCCTGCGAGGAGAGCCGCCCGGCTGTATCGTGATTCGCGGCCCGGTCGTGCCACGCCACATCCATCTGGGCAAGGGCGAGCTTGAGGGTCATCATCGACTCCTGATCCAGGTCTTGAGACGGGCCACGGCCTCTTCGAGCGTGTCGTCCCGCTTGCAGAAACAGAATCGCACGAGGCTCCTGCCGCTGCGGCGGCCTTCCCAGAACATGGAGCAGGGGATGGCCGCTACGCCGGCCTGCACGGGGAGCATGCGGCAGAACTCCAGGTCGTCCTCGAAACCCAGGGGGGAGATGTCCGCGAGCACATAGTAGGTCCCCTGCGTGGGGTAAACGTCGAACCCGAGATCCCGGAGGGAGCCCGAGAGGAAGTCCCGCTTTCGCTCGTAGCCGTCGAGGAGGTCGCGATAGTAGCTGTCCGGTAGATCCATGGCATAGGTCATGGCTTCCTGGAGAAACCGCTGACCGCAGAAGGTGATGAACTGGTGGCTCATCCGAACCGCCTTTGTGAGGTGCGGGGGTGCGACCGCATATCCCACCTTCCACCCGGTCAAGGAAAAGGTCTTGGCAGTGGAGCTGATCACGAGGGCGCGGTCCCGCAAGGCGGGTATGCCGAGCAGGGAGACGTGTCGCCGGCCGTCGTACACGAGATGCTCGTACACCTCGTCCCCGATGGCGATGACGTCGTGCTCGGCGCAAAGGGCCCCGATGATTTCGAGCTCCTCCCGCGTAAACACCTTGCAGCATGGGTTCATTGGGCTGTTGATCACGATGGCGCGGGTGGCGGATCCAAATGCCTGCGTCAGCTCGTCCACGGGCAGGTCGAACCCGGCTCCCCGGAGCGGCACCCGCCGGACGCGGGCCCGGACCAGCGCCGCGAGCGGGGGGTAGGCGTCGTAGGTGGGCTCCAGGAGGACCACTTCGTCTCCGGCCTCGAGGAGCGCCAGGAAAGCAGCGCAAAGCCCTTCGGTGGCCCCGGAGGTGACCGTAACCTCCCCTTCCGGATCGACCTCCAGATCGTAGAAGCGTTTCATTTTCCGGGCCACGGCCTGGCGAAACGACGGGAGGCCCGCCGATGCGATGTACTGGTTCGGCCCCTCGAGCAGAGCTTCGGCCGCCCTGGCGCGGATCGTTTCAGGACCGTCAAAGTCCGGGAAGCCCTGGGAGAGGTTTACAGCCCCGCACCTGTCCGCGAGGGCGGTCATCTCGGAGAAGATGGTCGTTCCGAAGGGTCGCAGGGCGTGGACCACGGCGTTTCGGTCAGCGTTCTCGGGAGGTTCCTGCAAGGGGCGCGGCTCCTGGTTTCGTTCATCGCTGGTTTCCATCCAGAAAGGGTCTTTTTTGCCAATCTCATCGTCGATCAGCGAGGTTCCTTGTGCGGCGTACTCCAGTACGCCTCCGCGTCACCTCTTGATCTCCTTGATCTTGACAAAAAATCCTCCTTTCTGAATTGGAA
>JAIPEI010000016.1 GCA_021737245.1 Deltaproteobacteria bacterium
GCTCCTAGAGACCAGCCCCGAGGTCTGTATCGAGAGGGCGCGTCACTACACGAGATCCCTGCGGGGCGCCCCGGGGGAAGCGTCCTCGGAGCTCCGCTACGCCAGGGCGGCCAGGGACTTTCTCTCCTCCAAGGCCCCCCTGTTTTTCGATGACAACCTCCTGGCAGGCACCACGGGCAGCAAGCCTTTCTGCGCGCCGGTTTATCCCGAGTGGACGGGTATGACCATCTGGCCGGAGCTGGACACCATCAGCACCCGGGAACAGAACCCCCTGAAGCTCTCCCGGGAGGATGCGGACGAGCTGAACCTCGAGATCTTCCCGTACTGGATGGATCGGAACATCCTGGAGTACACGAGGAAGAAGCACGGCAATCCGAGCTGCATGAGGGTCTTTGAGCGGATTGTCTTCTTCATCGCGAGCAAGGCCGGCTGCATCTCTCACACCATCCCCTGCTACCGGGTCACCCTGGAAAAGGGGGTGGAGGGGATCAGGGAGGAGGCTGCGGCGAGGGAAAGGGCCCTTGGAAACGGGGCCAGCGAGGATCGGGAGACCCTCCGCAGGATCGAGTTCTACCAGGCCGTTCAGATCGCGCTTCAAGGGGTCCTTGCCTATGCCCGGAACCTGAGCCGGGAGGCTGAGCGGCTTGCCGAGCACGAACGGGATTCCTTCAGGAAAGGGAACCTCCTCCGCATGGCCGAGGTGTGCAGCAGGGTCCCTGAGAGGCCGGCGAGGACCTTTCGTGAGGCCGTCAACGCCGTCTGGTTGATCCAGGTGGCCATTCATGCGGAGAACATCAACATGGCCATGAGCCCGGGCCGGCTGGATCAGCTCCTTTATCCCTACTACCGGGCCGATATGGAGAAGGGGACCCTGAGCGTCAGGGAAGCCATGGAGCTGGTGGGCTGCCTCTGGCTCAAGCTGAACGACAACACCAACCTGGTGCCGGAGACGGCTGAGGAGCTCTTCGGCGGCGCGGGCACCGTGCCGGCGGTCACCGTCGGCGGTGTGGATGAAAACGGAGAGGATGCGGTCAATGATCTCACCTACATTATGCTCCGGGTGACCGAGCTCCTGAAGACGAGGGACCCCAGCCTCAATGCCCGCTTTCACTACGGGAAGAACAGCGAGGAGTACCGGAACCGGGTGGCCGAGGTCATCGTCCGGACCCGGGCCGTGCCGGCCTTTCTGAACGACGCGACCAACATCGGCGTGCTCGAGGCGCAGGGTGTCCGCACGGAGCACGCGCGGGACTACGCCGTGATCGGGTGCGTGGAGCTCGGCGTGCCCGGCAGGGGGTACGACGCCTCCAGCTCGATCATGATGAACCTGGTCTCCGTGCTCGAGCTGGCTCTTTACAACGGAAAACGCCCGGTCACCGGGGACGAGCAGATCGGGCCGGTCACCGGGGATCCCTCCTTTTTCGAGAGCTTCGATCAGTTCCGGGGGGCGTTCAAGAGCCAGTTCGCCTGGCTTGCGGGAAAGGCGATCGAGCTTAACGAGTACTTCGGCCGCGCCTACCAGGAGGTGCTGCCCTCGCCCCTCCTCTCCGCCTTTTTCGAGGGGCCGATGGACGCGGGAAAGGACCTCATCTTCGGAGGGGCCCTCTACAACTCGTCCGGGGCCACCCACATCGGGTTCGCCGACACGGTGGACTCCCTGAACGCCATTGAAAAGGCGGTCTTCGTCGACAGGAAATGCACCTTTGACGAGCTCAAGCAGGCCCTGGAGGCGGACTTTCAAGGGCACGAGGCGCTCCACGCCTACCTCGTGAACCGGACCCCCAAGTACGGCATGGACGACGAGACGGCCAGGAAGAACTCGCAAGAGCTGATCCGGTTTCTCTACGATTTCTACCATCGACACGTGAACTACCGGGGCGGGAGGTACAGGCCCGGGTACTGGACCATGACCAACCATGCCGGGCAGGGAAAGCTGGCCGGTGCCCTCCCGAACGGGAGAAAGGCCCGTCAGGTCCTGGCGAGCGGCATCACCCCGGTCTCGCAGGCCGCCAGGGACCTTCCCGCGTCCCTTCGGATGATCGGCGGGCTCGGGAGCCGATACATCCCGAGCGGGGTGGCCCTGAACCTCAAGTACCCGTCCGTGCCCACGGCCGGCGACGTGGAGACCCTCGGTCAGGTCGTGGAGGCCTACTTCAGGGAAGGCGGCCTGCACGTGCAGTTCAACATCATGTCCTACGAGGACCTGATCCGGGCCAAGGAGGCCCCGGACGACTATCCGGACCTCCTCGTGAGGGTCTCGGGGTACTCGGCCTACTTCAACAGCCTGAACGAGGCCATGAAGGACGAGATCATCACCCGGACGGCCTACGACATCAGGACGGGAAAGGCCATTCCGTTTCCGGGAACGGAAAGCGGCGGCGGTTGAAAGGGCATTGCGTCATCCGGCCCTGCCGGTGCTGGAGCGGGTCCCTGCCGGGTCACCGGCCGGGGCGTTTCAGGGGGTAAGGAGGGATGGAGATGCTGAAGAAGATCTTCGAGTCGTTCGAGACCGAAGTCACCGAGGAGTTTCTGGAGCTGCTCCTCAACGCCATGCGCCTGGCATTCCTCTTCCACGGGGGCTTCAGAAAAAACATCGAGGGATTTCACGGGAGGTACCTCTTCAGGAGCCGGGACGGGAAGCTCGCGGTCTCCGCCGTCTTCGAGGACTGCCGCATGACGGTCAAGGAGGAGGCCATCGACCGTACGGACGTCACCATCCATTTCAGGGACGCCAAGGCCCTGAGGAACTTCATCTTTTCGCCCAAGCCCGACATCCTCGGCTCCATCCTGAGGCAGGACGTGGTGGTGGACGGCAACTTCAACTACATGTACAAGTTCGCGTACATGGCCAAGCACCTTCAACTGACGGCAACCGGCCGGTTGCCGTAAAAGGGGGGCGGGACATGCAGATCGACTTCCATCACGCCGTGACGTACGCGGTGGCCCGCCGCCCCCTGATCTTCGACCTGAACACCTTTGCCCTGGAGGACGGCCCCGGGATCCGGACCACTGTCTTCCTGAAGGGGTGCCCCCTCTCGTGCACCTGGTGCCAGAACCCCGAGTCCATGGCAAGCGGCCCGGAGATCGCCTTTCATGCCGGCCGGTGCATGGCCTGCGGGGCGTGCGTGGAGGCCTGCCCGGAGGCGGCCGTGGATCTCGGGTACCCTGGTAGGATCGACCGGTCCCGTTGCACGGTCTGCGGGGACTGTGTGGGCGCCTGCCCCACGACCGCCCTGGAGATGGTGGGTAGATTCTTCCCCGAGGAGGAACTCGTGCGGAGGCTCCTCGCCAACCGGGCATTTTACGAGACATCGGGCGGCGGCGTGACCTTTTCCGGGGGAGAGCCGACCCAGTACGCGGGCTATGTGGGCCGCGTCATGGAAGGGCTCAAGGCCGAGGGCATTCACATCGCGATTCAGACATCCGGGATGTTCGACCTCCGGGAGTTCGAGGCCGGGCTCCTGCCCTGGCTGGACCTGATCTTCTTCGACATCAAGCTCATGGACCCGGAGGAGCACCGGCGGTTTACGGGTCGGGGAAACGACCGGATTCTGGAAAACTTTACGGCCCTCTCCAGGGGGACCGGCGTGGAGATCGTTCCGCGGGTACCGCTTGTTCCGGGGATCACGGACAGCCGCGGGAACCTGGACCGGATCGGGCGGTTCCTCAAGGGAAAACGTTGTGGGGCGTGCGTGCTCCTGCCCTACAACCCGGCCGGGGACTCGAAGCGTGCTGCCCTGGGATCCGGACCGCTCGTGTACTGAAAATGAACACGCGTATGGAGACCGGGATACTGTTGAGTTGAAGGCCGAGGCGGACAAGGCCGTCCTGGAGAACCGAATCGGGGATTGCGACACGCTCGACCCGGCGTTGTTGCACTCGCAGACGGCCGACAAGGCTCTCCAGGGACTGCTGGTCGGGTTGCCGAGCTTTGCGGGGAGGATATAATCTATTGAAGTTCCAGGGGCAGATCTCGAGATTTCGGGTTTTTTACGATCCATCATGTTTGAGTTGAAACGCGTTACGTATATTGCGTGTTCGCTTCCTCACGACAGGTAGGATTGCATGGTGCAAACAGTTCTGCTTTGCATGCTGGCGCTTGCTGCTTCCGGGATCGGGACTGCCACAGGCTTCGGGACGTCCACGATCATGATGCCGATCATGGTTCTTTTTGTTCCATTCCCTGTGGCGCTTCTCTTTGTCGGGGTGATTCACCTGTGCGGGGACGTTTGGAAGGCCCTCCTGTTCAAGCGGGGGTTTGACTGGAGGTTACTCTTTGCCTTCGGCCTGCCGGGCATTGCGGCCAGCTTCGTGGGGGCCTCTCTGTCCCTGCAGGCTCAGGCGTTTCCGTTCAAACGGATTCTGGGCGGCTTTCTGATCGCTTACGTGGGGTATCTCTTCCTCAACCGCGAATGGGCGTTGCCCAGGACAAGCATTACAGCCGTGTGCGGGGGCCTGCTGTCCGGCCTCTTCGCCGGTTTCTTCGGCGTCGGCGGTGCGGTTCGCGGCGCCTTCCTCTCCGCATTCAATCTGCCCAAGGAGGTATACATCTTCACCTCCGGGCTGATCGCCTTGTTTATCGACCTGACCCGCGTCACGCGCTACGTCTGGGGAGGGACACGCTTTCCGGGCGACATCCTGGTCGCGTTGCTGCTCAGCATCCCGATTTCATTCGCCGGTGCGTACCTTGCCAAGCGGTTTCTGACGCAGCTGCCTCAGAAGTATTTTCGCACCTTCGTCGGCGTGTTTCTGGCTCTCGTGGGCATCAAACTGTTGATCTGGGCATAGAGGAGAGGGCCGTGCTTCGGATTTGGCGCTTCATCACGCTCCTGCTCGCTGCACTCGGCCTGACGCTCGGCGCGGCTCACGTGCTCGAGCTGCCGCCCAGGATGCAGTACGATGCAGAGATGTATGCGGCTGACACTTTTGGGGGGATTGGGGCTCGTGCTCCCCGGTGGGAGTATGGACACGCCGCCGCCTTTGCCGCCTGGCTCACCGGGTTCATCCTGCTCTTGAGCTCTGTCCTGATGGAAACGCCGGCGGATCGATCCCGCGATGATGCGGCACAGGAATGATAAGGAGCCATGACGTGACTCTCGATCTGTCTGAGGTGCAGCAGTTCTATGACCGGTTTGGTAAGAAGCAGGATTTGCAGGGTTTCTATGAGGATCCCGCTTTGGATGAACTCATCGGGCATGCCCGCTTTGACGAGGCGAAAAGCGTGTTCGAGTTCGGGTGCGGCACGGGCCGGTTCGCAGCCCGCCTCCTTTCGGATCACCTGCCTGCCTCAGCGACGTACTGTGGCTGCGATCTGAGCCGGACCATGGTGGATCTGGCAAGAGAGCGGTTGGCTTCTTACGGGGATCGCGCGCAGGTGCTTCAGTCCGAGGGCGGAATCCGCTTTCCGCTTTCAGACCATTCGGTCGATCGCATCGTCTCCACCTACGTCCTCGACCTCTTGTCCGAATCGGACATTGAAGCGTTCCTGCATGAGGCTTATCGTGTCATAGAGGCCGGAGGCACGATGTGCGTTGTGAGTCTCACGAGGGGGACGACATTCGCCTCCAGGATCGTGTCCGGCATATGGGCGGCGATCTTTCGTATGCGCGCCTCGCTGGTGGGGGGCTGCCGGCCGATCCGCCTGGAGCCCTACATCGACGAAGGGGCCTGGGAGGTGGCCTATCAGAAGGTGGTCATCGCGTACGGCGTGCCCTCCGATGTGCTGATCGTCCGGGCCAGGGAATCATGAGGTGGGAGCCCGGGCGGTGAGAAGGGGTGATGGAGAACCAGGACAGGAAGACCTGCCCGTACGAACAACAGGGAGATGGATGATGGATATCTCAGAGACCATTTTGTCGAGGAAAAGCATCAGGGCCTATTTGGACAGACCGATTCCCCGCGACGACCTGGAGAAGATCATCACGGTCGGGCAATGGGCGCCGAATGCCGGAGCGTTTCAGATCTCGGTGGTTCGCAATGCGGACATCCGGCGGAAGATCAACGACCGCACTCATGATGCCATGGTCCGGTCCGGCAATGCGTTTCTGCAGGAGAGGGCGTCTCTGCCCGGGTATGAGCCGCTCTACGGCGCACCGGTGCTGATCCTGCTTTCCGCACCGGCTGACGCCCCTTATGCCGCTTTCAACACCGGGCTCGCCGCTGAGAACATGCTCCTGGAAGCGACCGGGCTGGGCCTGGGCTCCTGCTTTCTCGTTTCTCCCACGCTGGCATTGAACAAGGAGGACAATCACGACCTTGCGCAGGAGGCGGGCATCCCGGACGGCCACACCCTTCAGTGTGCGATCGTCGTGGGTTACGCGGCAGCGGAGAACCGGTTCACCGTGGGCGAGCGCGCCAGAAAAGGCTCTGTGCGCTACATCGATTAGTGGGGCTTTGTCACGGGGAAAAGGCAGGCTCCCCTCAGCAACCGTGAAGACCACAGGAGGGTTGCCGAGGAAGGTCTGCGGCCGGCAGGTGCGGGATCCATCGCTTTTTCATGAGGCATCCAGCTCGGAAAGCATGAGCAGGAGGATCAGGCCGACGGTTTTTTGATTTTCGGAACGTCCGGTATTGCCCTGGTGATAACAGACATTCGGGTCATGATCACGATAATTTTCGTGCTTGTGCGGGTACGAAAGCTTGTCCTCATACTGGCATATGGGACAGGCTGCGCCGGTACTCCAGCCTGTACGTGATGTATCCCTACTGGAATGGGTTTTGCGAAGGGTGGCCTTTACATCATTTTTTTGGATTTTCTTGTAATAGTTTTTTGCGATGTTACGAATGTCGGGTCTGTCTCCTGCGCCTTCCGCGGCCGCCGGCTCCCGGTCCTCCTGGATCTCGAACCCTGTAAGGGAGCCGTCCCTGCGCTGCACCGAGCAGAAAAAGGAACCGTCATGGTCCTGGAAGAGCTCGAAGACGTCGCCGCTTTGGGGATCCTTGTGCTCGGCGACCTCGATGGGGTCGGCAAAGGCGCTGCCGGCCAGAAGGATCAGAACCGATCCAATGGCGACTGCGTGGGCGATCCATGTCCTTGTCATGATACGCTCCGTGGGAAACCTTGGTTGGCGATCCTGGCTTCCCTGTTATAAAGCAAATAGCTTGCCAGCCGGTAATGGGATGTTCACTTTTGGGATATTCAGTAAAAATAGGATAAACATCAGGATTCGTGTCTGCAACTGTTCTTTTTTTGACATACACTGTATGATTCTGTGCACAGATCCGCGCGGTGCGCCTTTCTTTGCTTGACGCAGGGCGCTTCCCGGGTGACCCTGGATCATCCCCGCTTCGTGCCGGCAAGGAAGATGAACCCCGAGAAACGTCGCGCAATCATGGACCACCCCTACCTCCTGCTCACCCTGGCGGTGTTCTTCTGGTCGGGCAACTTCATCGTGGGCCGGGCCGTGCGCGCGGACATCCCGCCCGTTGCGCTCGCCTTCTGGCGCTGGGCCGTGGCCTCCCTGCTGGTGTTCTTCCTGGCAAGGCCCTACCTGGAGGGAGACCGGCACAGGATGCGGGGTCACTGGCCCGTCCTGATCCTCCTCTCCGTTCTCGGGGTGGCGGTCTTCAACACGCTGGTCTACATCGGCCTTCAGAGGACCATTGCGCTGAACGCCTTCCTCATGCAGTCCATGATGCCGGTGCTCATCGTGGCGATGTCGTTCCTGATCTTCCGGGAGAGGATTTCCCCGGTGCAGGGAATGGGGATCGCGGTTTCCCTGTCCGGCGCGGTCACCATCATCGCCCGGGGCGATCCGGACGCCCTGCTGTCGCTCTCCGTGAACCGCGGGGACGTCCTGGTGTTCGTCGCCGTGGCCTGTTACGCGGGGTACTCGGTGATGCTCCGGAAGCGGCCGCCCATTCACCCCCTGAGCTTCCTGGCCGTGACCTTTGCGACGGGAACGCTGGTCCTGCTGCCCTTCTACCTGTGGGAGGCGTTCTGCGTGCGGGGGTTCACGCTCAACGCACCGGCCCTCCTCGCCGTGGGGTACGTGGCTGTGTTTCCTTCGGTGATCTCTTTTTTCTGCTTCAACCGGGGGGTGGAGTTGGCCGGGGCCAACCGGGCCGGCCTGTTTCTCCACCTGATGCCGGTCTTCGGAAGCCTCATGGCCGTGTTCTTTCTGGGCGAGTCCCTCGAATGGTTTCACGGAGCCGGGATCGGGGCCATCGCGCTCGGCATCTTTCTGGCGACGCGGGCCGGCGTACGCAGGGAGCGAACGACATGAACGACAAGATGGACGCCTTTTCGAAGAAGATGGCCGATATCCTCAACCACGGCGCCCTGAACCTGGCCATGGCCCTGGGGTACCGGCACCGGCTCTTCGACGTGCTCGAGGACCTGGGAAGGCCGGCGACGGTTTCGGAGATCGCCGGGGCCTCGGGTCTCAACGCCCGTTACCTGCGGGAGTGGCTGGGCGTGATGGCGACCGGTCGCATCGTGGAGATCTCCCCCGGACCGGACGGGGAGGAGGCCTACCTCCTGCCGCCGGACCACGCGGCCTTTCTGACCCGGAAGGCGGGAAGGGACGACCTGGGGGTGTACACCCAGGAGATCCCGCTCCTCGCGTCCAGCGCCCTGGAGCCGGTCGACCGGGGTTTCAAGACGGGCGAGGGCGTGCCCTTCGCGTGCTACCCCGACTTCCAGCGTTTCATGGCGGAGCTCGCCAATGCCGGCCACCGGCACCTCCTCGTCGAGCGTTTCATCCCGGCCGTGGACAAAGGCCGGCTCCAGGAGCGCCTCGAGGAGGGCATCCGGGTCTGCGACCTCGGCTGCGGGGAAGGGGTGGCCCTGAACCTGATGGCCCGGGCGTTTCCGAGGAGCCGGTTCGTGGGGATCGATATCGACGAGCAGGCCGTCGAGACGGGGCGGGCCGAGGCCCGGGAAACGGGGCTGGAAAACGCCGAGTTCCGGGTCGTGGACGCCGCCGGGATCGAGGGCATGGAAGAGCTCACGGACCGCTTCGACTGGGTCTGGGCCTTTGACGCCGTTCATGACCAGACCCGCCCTTTGGAGGCGCACAGGGGGGTTCGGCATATGCTGGCACCGGGGGGGATGTTCTCCATGGTGGACATCGACGCGGCCTCGGACCACGCCGGCAACCTGGATCACCCTATGGGACCGTTCCTCTACACGGTGAGCCTGATGCACTGCATGCCGGTGGGGCTGAACGACGGCGGCATGGGGCTCGGCATGATGTGGGGACGGGAGCGGGCCGAGGCCCTGCTCCGGGAGGCGGGGTTCGAGGAGATCGAGATGGAGGAGATGGCCCACGACCCGTTCAATCTGCACTTTCTCTGCCGGGTGCGGGAATGACCGACACGGCCTGGTCCTCCCGGACGGCCCCGGCCTCATGCCGGACGCCTGTGCCGGGCGGGGTGCGTACGACCGCTTTTACGTCTGCTCCTTGATCATGGACTGTCCCGGGATCAGGGTCTGGGTGCTGATCACGCCGGGGATCCGGCGCAGCTGCTCGTGGACGAAGCCGGAGATGATCTCGGAGTCCGACGAGAGCAGGTTCCGCTTGAGCTCGATCTTGGCCAGGATGTCCACGTTCCCGTGGATGGAGTGGGCCTCCCTCACCTCCTTCAGGGAGAACAGCTTTTCCAGGATCCGACGCTCGTGCCTGGCGCGCACGTTGAACAGAACGAACGCCGTGATCTTTCTGAGCATCTCCGGATACTCGTTTTCGAACCGGTTCACCATCTTTTCGCGGAAAGCCTCCATGTCGTCGGGTATCAAGTGGTCGATGCCGATGCCGTATCTTCGCGTCCTGGTCTCTTCCCACTGGTGGTAGGAGATGTAGGCGTACAGGTCGTCCAGGGTGCGGCCGGGAAAGAGCTTGAGAAGGTCGCCCTTGCGAATGATGGAGAGCAGGGGCCGGTAGATGTGCTCGTACCAGTCCATCGCGGCGCCGGCGTAGGTTACGGACTCTCCCCGGGTTTCGACCAGGTGGGCGTGGTGATCGGCCACCTGCTTCAGCAGATAGTCGTACTTGCCGACCTCCGTGAGGGTGATGTTGTAAGGCAGGCCGGTCTTCTCGCTGAAACGGGCCCGCTGGCGGTACAAGACGTTTTCCAGGATGTTCTTGGAGGGGATGAACTCCACGATGGCCGCCTCGATGTCCTGGTGCCCCAGCGCCTTGGCCGCCGCAATGCGGTGGTTGCCGTCCATCACGTAATACTCGTCCTTGATCTGGAAGAGCTTGACCGGCGGAAGCTGATGTCCAGCGCGGAGCGCCTTCTTGATGTCTTCGTAGCGCTCAGAGGCCACGTGCTGCTTGGGTCGGAACCGGCTGTCGAAATCGTGGTAGCGACCCACGCTCCCCACGATGCGTTCCAGTGGGACCCGCTGCTTTCCGCGCTGGATCTTTTCAAAGGCGCCTTCCCTCCACTGGTCCTGATCGAAGGACTTGGCTTGGTCGGGCCTTTGCCGTGCTCGCCAGGCGCTCTTAGCTTTCTTCAACCATTCCATCTTTTTCGATCTCCAGCAGATAGCAGCCGAAGCAGTTGATCACCCGGGTCCGTCCCACCCGCGTGATACGCTGGTCCTCGCTGTCGAACGGGGCGTGAATGTGTCCGTGCAGGAGATAGGCCGGCTGATACATGTCGATCAGCCGCCGTAAGCACCGAAAGCCTCGGTGGCACGGATCCTCGGCGTCGTGAATGTAGCGGGGCGGAGCGTGGGTCAGCACGATGTCCACGCTCCGTTTCCACCGGAGGCTGGGCCGAAGCCGCCGGATCAACCGGCGCATCTCCTGCTCGGTGTACTGGTTGGGCCCTCCGTTGTACCAGCGAGAGCCGCCCAGGCCCAGCACCCGCAACGAACCGAACGAATGGATCCGCCCGTGGATCTCCAGGCAGCCATCAGGCGGCTTGGTATCGTAACGGATGTCGTGGTTGCCGCGCACGTAGCAGAGCGGGGCCTTTAAGACGCTGGTGAGAAAGGTCAGATACTCCGGGGGAAGGTCCCCGCAGGAGAGCACCAGATCGATCTCTCCGAAACGCTGCCCGTCGAACTGCCGGTACAGCGCCTGAACCACCGTGTCGGACACGACCAGGATTCGTCGTGGGGTCTGCATGGCATGCGTTCGCAATCAGACGACGTGGACACGCTGCGGCATAGTGGTCAACACCTCGCAGCCGTTCTCCGTGACCAGCGCCGAGTCCGATACAAAGTAATCCCCGTCCCGCCCGGTGTGCATCAGCCACGACATGAGATGAAACACCATGCCGGCCTGGAGCTCCATGTCGCTCCTGCAGCGCAGTCCACGGGGCACGCCGCCTCCCGACCACGCCGGTGGAAACGCGCTGCCCACCATGTACCCGCAGTGGTGCCGCCGGTAGTGAGAAAGGCCGGCTTGGTCGACCCGGTCCTGCCAGGACTGGTACACCTCGTCGGCCGTCACCCCCGGGCGTATGGTTCGGGTGACGTTCTCGAAGGCATCGAGGCATACCTCGGCGATCTCCTCCGTGCCGGGAGGCGTCTCCCCCACGAAGAGGAAGCGCCCCATGGGTGCGTGGTATCTGGCTGCGGAGCCGGAGAGCTCCACGAACAGTGCGTCCCCGGCCTCGAGCCTCCGGTCCGTCCAGGTGCCGTGCTCCAGACCCAGGGTCGGGGTGGATCGGATGAACGGTCCGAACGCCGGGTACTCGCCGCCCGCCAGAATCATAGCACGGTGGACCTCCGCCGCCACCTCTTTTTCCGTGACGCCCGCAGCTGCCGTGTCTATGGCGGCCTTCATCATGGCGTCCGTGATCGCGGCCGCCTCACGGGTGTACTCGATTTCGGACGGGGACAGGGTCACGCGGTGCCGGTGCACGAGGTCCGAGGCATCCGCCCAGCCGGCGCCCGGAAGGCCGTCCCGGATCCTTTCCGCGAAGCCCGCGGCGAGGTACAGGCTGTTCTTCTCCACTCCCAGCCTCCCCCGGTCCAGCCCCCTCTCCTTCAGCACATCCAGGGTGATCCGGGAGGGATCGTCCAGGTCTTCGAACCCGACGAAGCGCGTGTTCACCAGCTGTAGGTCCATGGTCACCCGCTCCATAGCCCGGGCGATCAGGATCATCTCGTCGCGGGGCGTCACGATCAGCATGTGGTAGGCGAAGAACCCCCAGTGGTTGACGCCCGCCAGGTAGTATATGTTCTCCGGGACCGAGATCAGGCAGGCGTCGAGGTCAAGGTCGAGCATGCTTTCCCGGACCGCGCGCAGCCGCGCGTCGTACTCGGCTTTTTCGAAAAACGGGAATCGGGTCATGATGTCATCCTCATTTGTTCAGGGCGGCCTTTTCGGCGGCGTGATAGATGGCGTCGATCTCCTTTTGAGCGGCGTCCGGCAGCGGCTCGGGCCGGTGGGTCGCCAGGATCCGTTCCACCTCCGCGGCGGCGCGCTGCTCCGCCGTCTGCCTGCCGGCCTTTTCCCAGTTGGAGTACATGTCCCGCACGAACAGCCGGGGCATGAACTGCTCCGAGCGAAAATGGGAAAACGTGTGCGGCTGCTGGAGGAACTGGCCGGGGGGGCCGCACCCGACCTGCTTGATAACATCCACGGCGAGGGTCTCCGCATCGACGACGCCCAGTCCCCGGGCGAACCTTCTGGACATGTCGATGATCTCGTCGTCCAGGAGGATTTTCTCGTAACTGACGGCCATGGTGTTTTCGAGCTCGCCCGCCCCGTGCAGGACGAAGCTCGCCCCGGCGAGAATGGCGATCAGCGTGCTCATCATGGCCTCGGCCCCGGCCTGCATGTCCAGCACGTTCGCATCCGAGGAGCCGCCCGTGTTCCTGGCGGGGATGCCGTAACGCCTGGCCATCTGGACGGTGCCCACGGCGAGGATGTCGGCCTCCGGAGCGCCGTAAGGCAGGATCATCTTTTTCATGTCAAAGACGCTCGAGACCGTTCCGTAGATCACCCCGAGGCCCGGCTGGACACACTGCACCAGGACGGCGTGGCCCAGGAACTCAGCGGTCTGCTGCACGAGCGCACCGGCCACGGTGGCCGGCCCGGTGGCCCCGGCCTGCACCTCCGGAGAGATGGATATGGGGACGCCTTTCCTCGCGTACTTGAGCATTCCGGCCAGCTGGTCGGCCTCGTTGTACAGGGGGCTGAAGGGGTTCATGATGGCCACCAGGGGCAGAACCCCTTCAGGAAGGTGGTCGCAGGTATCGGCCACGATCCGGGCCATCTCCAGCACCATGTCCACCTCCCGGCTCACGCCGAACACGGCCTTGCTCGAGGAGCAGAACATGGTCCGGGTGTGCCAGGCCTCCAGCAGGCCGCCGGGCATGTCCGGCGGGTTGATGCCGGTGGACGCCACGGCCATGTTGGGCAGGGCGTCGCATAGCCGGCAGATGTCCTCTCCGTCCCGGGGAACCCCGGGCCTGTGCTTGCCGTCGGGGCCGATCACGTTGAGGGCGCTGTCGGGCATGGAAAAGTGGGTCCGGCTGCCGTCGATCCGGATGGTGTGGTCGGGATTTCGGGCGTACCAGGTGAAGCCGTCCGGGAACCGGCCAATGGCCGCCGTGACCATGTCGGCCGGGTACCGGGCGACATGTTTTTCGAAATCGACCTCGGCGCCGGCGCCCTCGAGGATTTCGAGCACCTCACGGTTGGGCAGCCAGAGGCCCACCTCCTCGAGCACCTGGAGTGTCGCCGCATGAATCTGCTCGACCTCTTCTTCGGAGAGAAGGGTCAGATGTCTGTCGGGTGCCATCGCTTCTACCTCTCTTCCCCTTGCATGACGGGGTATCTATGAGACTCAGCCGAGCCTCGATCAGGGCTTGAAAACGCCTTTCGTCAGAACGCGAAGAGGCCGCTTCGGAACGCCTTGAGAAAGTTCATGCAGAAGTCGTCCCGGCCCGCCAGGGCTTCGGCGGCCACGATGTTCGCCATCATTTTCCGGTCCAGCGGGTCGACGATGGCTCCGTCGAGCCCCTTGGCGACGGCCATCGCCATAAAGGTCTGGTTCAGGAACTTCCGGGAGGGCAATCCGTAGCTGATGTTGGACAGCCCGCATGCGGTGTGGATCCCCGGGAACCTTTCCATGATCGCCTCCACGGCGTTCAGGAACTCCATGCCGAAGCCGTTGTTCACGCTCATGGGCTGCACCAGCGGATCCACGTAAATGTTCTCCACCTTCACCATGCTCCCGGTCAGCCTTTCCACCAGGGCGTCGGCGATCTTGAGCCGGTCGTCCACCGTCTCGGGCATGCCCTCGTCGCTCATGCAGAGGGCGATCACCTTGAGGTCCGTATCCGCCACCAGGGGCAGGAGGTTTTCGCAGCGCTCCCTCTCGAGGGAGATGGAGTTGATCATGGCCGTTCCCTTGTGCACCGCGAGCCCCGCCTCGATCGCTGCAGGGTCCGGGCTGTCGATGGCGCAGGGGATGTTCGTCACTGCCTGGACGGTCTCCACCAGCCACCGGACGTGCTCGGGCTCTCTGTCCACAAAGATGCCGGCGTTCACGTCGATGTAGTCGGCGCCGGCATCGGCCTGGTCCTTTGCAACCTGCTGGATGGCGGCCGCATCCCGGCCTTCGATGGCCCGGCCTATGTCCTTGCGGCTCGCGTTGATCAGCTCTCCGATGACGATCATGAAGAACCCCCCTGTGCGGCCATCAGCTTTCGGGCCAGCTCGACGGCGCCGGGGGCGTCGGCGCTGAAACCCTGGGCCCCGATCCTGTCGGCAAAGCCGCTGGTGACAGGCGCACCGCCCACCATAATCTTGACGGTGAGCCCCGCCTCCTGAAGGGCTTTGATGGTTCCCTCCATGGCGGGCATGGTGGTGGTGAGCAGAGCCGAAAGAGCCACAACGCCGGCGCCGTTGTCCCCGGCCGCCTGCACAAAGGTCTCGGCGGCGACATCCACGCCCAGATCGACGACGTTGAACCCGGCTCCTTCCAGCATCATGGCCACCAGGTTCTTTCCGATGTCATGCAGGTCGCCTTTGACCGTGCCGATCACGACCGTCCCCTTGGCCCGGGCCGAGTCGCCGGTCAAATGGGGTTTGAGCAGCGCCAGCCCGGCTTTCATGGTCTGAGCCGCCATGAGCATCTCGGGCACATAGAGCTCGCCGTCGGAAAACCGTTTTCCGACCTCGTCCATCGCCCCGATGAGTGCCTCGTTCAGGATCGTATCGATGTCGGTCCCCGCATCGATTTCCTTTTGCACCAGCTCGGTAACGCCGGCCAGGTTGAAGGCCAGCACCGCCCGGGAAATGTCTTCGACTGCCATAATGTTTCCTCCTCTTGTCCTGGATGGTCCGTATTGTTCGCGATGGGAAGGGTGGTTTTCATGGGGCATCCGATCAGAATATGTCCAGAAAATACCAGAATGACTCGAATCTGGCGCACCTGGATTGGATTTCGGCTTTCACGGGAATCATCCCCTTTGAAACGGCCGGCCTGAATACCATGCACCGTGCCTATGGCTCCGGGAACGGCGTCCATTCCGGCGGCGGATCATGTGGCCTCTTCGATGTGTGAGTGGGAGTAAGCGCCTTGAGTCTTCCTGAAGTCAGTCCGCTTCCAATACCGCGCTCAGGAACATCGCGGTGCGTTCGTTTCGGGGATTGTCGAACAACTGTTCGGGCGACCCCTGCTCGGCGATCTTGCCTTCATAGAAGAAACAAACCCGGTCCGATATATCCCGGGCGAAACCCATCTGGTGGGTGACCATCAGCATGGTCAGGCTGTGCTCGTCATGGAGCTTGCGAATGACTTGGGTCACCTCGCCGACGATCTCCGGATCCAGGGCCGATGTGACCTCGTCGAAGAGCATGATCTTGGGCCGCATGGCCAGGGCCCGGGCAATGGCGACGCGCTGCTGCTGTCCCCCGGACAGCCGGGCGGGATACTGATCCATTTTGTCGTCCAGACCGACCAGCTTCAGGAGCTCCAGCGAACGCTCCCTGGCTTCCTTCCTGGACAGGCCCAACACCTGTACCGGGGCCTCCATGCAGTTCTGGAGAGCGGTCATGTGAGGAAACAGATTGAACTGCTGGAACACCATGCCGATACTGGAACGCATCCTGCGCAGGTATTTCTGACCGGCCCGGACCAGACGCCCGTTTTTTTCCATGTGGGTCATGGGCTGTCCATCCACATAGATGACCCCTTCGTCGATCAGCTCCAGTCCCATCAGCATCCGCAGAACCGTGGTCTTCCCGGACCCGGACGGTCCGATGATCGCCACCATCTCGTTGGCCTTGACATCGAGGTCGAGTGAATCGAGGACCGTTAGATCTCCGTACTGTTTGGTTACGCGATCGAAACGAACCATGGGGACGTCGCCGCCCTCCAGCTTGAGGGGAAAGCTCTCGTTGCTCATGGGATCAATCCTTTGCGTGCAGCTTGGTCATGCCGAGTGACGCGCGAATCCAGTCTTCGAACCGCCGGATCAACATCGCAGCCGGCAGGGAGATCGCCAGGAAGATCGCCCCGACCAGCGTGAAAGGCTCCAGGAACCGATACGTCTCGGCGCCGATGGACGTGGCCGCGTGAAAGAGCTCCGTGACGCCGATCACCGAGAGCATGGGGGTGTCCTTGAAGATCCCCACCAGGTAGTTGCCGAAGCCGGGGATCACGGTGGGAATCGCCTGGGGAATAACGATCTTGGTGTACGTGCGCCTCACGCTCAGGTTCAGGGCGGTGCAGGCCTCCCACTGCCCTTTGGGGACGCTGTCCAATCCGGCGCGATAGACCTCCGACAGGTAGGACGCGTAATGAAGACCGATGGCGATCATCCCCGACGTCCAGGGCGACAAGCGGATGCCGAACTGGGGGCCCACATAGAAGACGAAGAAGATTTGCAGGACCAGCGGCGTGGATCGGATAAACTCGATGGACTCCCTGACGGCGAAGGTCAGCAGGCGGTAAGGGGTTCGTTGAGCCAGGGCGAACACCAGACCGAGGACCAGCGCGATCAGATATCCGAGACCGGCGGCGATCAGGGTGTTCCCGGTCGCCTCGAGGAGCCTCGGGAGGATCTCGATCGTAAAATCCCATCTCCAGTCAAACATTGCCTAACCTATGCTCAGCTTTTTTGCCAGCTTGCACTCGAGCCCGCGCATCCCCGGCGTGATGATGCCCCGCGCGATGATGTAGTAAATGATCAGGGCCGTGCCGAAGGCCTGCGCGGAAAGGAAGGTCGACATGTTGATCTGCTTGGATACGAACATCAAGTCGGCGACCGATATGAGGGCGACCAGCGCCGTCGCCTTGAGCAGCTCGATCAGCAGGTTTCCCCAGGGCGGTAGCATGTTCAGCAGGGCCTGGGGAAAGATCACCCTTCGCATCCGTGTAAACGGGTGCATGCCGAGCGCCGTAGCCGCCTCGTACTGGCTGCGGGGTACGGACTGCACGCCTCCTCGAACCAGCTCGGCGCCGTAGGCTCCCAGGTTCAGGCCCACGGCCAGGAAACCGGCCTCGAACTTGCCGAGGGTGATTCCAAACAGCGGCAATACGAAGAAGATCCAATACATCTGTACCAGCAGCGAGGTCCCGCGGAAAATCTCTATGTAGACGATGCCCACCCAACGTACAGGAATGAACGAAGACATCTTCATGAAGCCCATGATCAGGGCGACGATGACGGCGAGAAGGGTGCCCAGGGCGGTTTGCTCGAGCGTTACGACGGCGCCGTTGAGAAAGCTCGGGGCATACTTGTAGAGGAACTCAAGATAGGACATCCGGATGGCTTCCTCTTGCAATGAGCCGCTGCTTGTTCGTTTCAGGGCCGCAGGGAACCGATCGAAGCGCATTGTCGTGAAGGTCGGGTTCCCACGGCCGGCCGGGGAGCTCCCGCCTGGACGCCGATGCGCGGGGGCCCGGGAGGGAATCGCATGCGGAATGACAGGGCGGGCGGCGCCCAAGGGCGCCACCCATCCGCCATGACCGCCGCATGGAGTCGCTGCGCCGGGGTTCGCAGGTTACCGGTTGTTGCATACCCAGTCCGTTGTGACATCGTCTCCCGGGAGCTGGGATTGCCCATACCCGTACTTCTCAACGGCCGCCATCATCTCGTCCGACCCGAGGTACTCCTTCAGCGCCTTGTTGAAGGCGTCCAGGAACTCGGCATCCGCCTTGCGAAAGCCGATGCCTACCCAGTTGAAGGTCCATTGGGGCATTTTCGCCGGGTCGGTCGGCTCCACGGCGCCGCCGCTTTCATTGGAGATGTGCAGGGCGCTGAAGTAGGTCATTCCGCCTGCATCCGCACGGCCGGACTTGACCGCCGCCAGGATCTCGTTGTTGCCGGGGACGGTCATGATGTTGCTCTCGGGCACGCCCTCCTTCTTGGCGTTTTCAATGGTGCTGTACCCAGAGCCGGTGACGATGACCGCATTTTTTTCCTTGACGTCCTTGTAGTCGTGCAGGCCCTTGGGGTTTCCCTTGGGGACGATGAAGCACTCGCCGAACACACCGATGGGCTCCGAGAAGTTCACGTTTTCACAGCGGCTCTTAAGGATATACATCCCGCCGGTGATCAGATCGAAGCGGTTCGCTTTCAACCCCGGGATCAAGCCGCCCCACTCGGTTACCACGGGCTCGATGTTCGTGTAACCCATGGATTCGAGGATACCCAGCGTAATTGCGTTGGCAAAGCCGAGCGGTTCCTGGTTTTCGCCGGGGTAGGCCCAGGGGATCTCGCTGGCGAAACCGAGCCGGATCGTTTTCCCGCTGTTGACGCGGTCAAGGATCGAGTCGGCATGCGCCGCGGTGACGAACCCTACGAGGACCAGTACCGTTGCGATGGCCAAGTATGGCCGCAGTCGCTTATGAACCTTTCCTCTCATGATTGTCTCCCTTCTTTAAGTGAATGGGGTGAGTGATGACCTCTTCCCTTTGTCCTATATGGCGAGGCAGGGGGAGTGATCTTATCGGGATCGCTCCGCCGGCCAATCCTTCCGGCATGTCACCTGCCATAGGCCTCCGCGGTACGCAGCGCCGCCAGTATGTTTTCGAGGGGGGTTCCTTCGGTGATGTTGTGCACCACGGCAAAGACAAAGCCGCCCCCGGGAGCGAGGATGTCGATGCACCGTTTGACCTCGTCCGATACCTGCTCCGGAGTCCCGAAGGGCAGGACGTCCTGGGTGTCCACCCCCCCGCCCCAGAAGCACA
>JAIPEI010000017.1 GCA_021737245.1 Deltaproteobacteria bacterium
GAGGTGACCCCCCTGGGTCTCGGGGCGGATGCCTCCCCGGCCCAGGCCGCTGCCGTGATGGAGGATCTGGCCGCGCTCTTCGACAAGCTCAAGGAGGCGGAGATCCTCCACAAGCGCATCGCCGGGATCGACCGGGACAGCGATGCTTACAAAGACAGGGTGAATGGTCTCCTGGCCCGGTGCGCCCCGGACCTGACACACCGGCCCGCTGACCAGGCCGTGCCCGAGCTCCACGCCCGGCTCAACCGGGCCCGCGAGGAGAGTGCCCAGAGGGCTCGCCTGGAGAAGCAGCGGGAACGCCAGGAGGAGCGGGTGCGCAAGGCCGAGGCGCGCATCCTGGAGCTGAGATCCGCCCTCGACGTCCTGTGCGAGGAGGCCTGCTGCGAAGCCTATGAGGAGCTGGTCGAGGCCGAGAACCGGTCGAACCGGCTGCGCCGGTTGGATGCGGATCTGGAAGACCTGGAGGAGCAGCTCCGGGGACTGAGCGGCGGCCGGCCCGTGGAAGGGTTTGTGGAAGAGGCCCGGGCGATCGACCCGGACGAGATCGAAGGCAGGGTCCTCCGGCTCGAGGAGGAGATCGCCGGCCTGCATGACGAACGGAGCGCCCTCGACCGGACCATCGGCGAGGAGACCATCGAGCTCAGAAGGATGGACGGGAGCCCGCGGGCGGCCGAGCTCGCCGGGGAGGCCCAGCAGATTCTGGCCGGGCTCGAGCACAGCGTGGAGCGCTACGCCCGGCTGCGCCTCGCCTCCACGGTCCTGGCCCGGGCCGTGGAACGCTACCGGGAGAAACACCAGGGCCCGGTCCTCGAGCGCACCAACGCGCTCTTCGCCCGGCTCACCCTGGGCCGCTTCGAAGGGGTCCGGGCCGAGTACGACGAGCAGGGAACCCCCGTGCTCGTGGGAGTCCGGCCCGGCACGGGCGAGATCGTGCCGGTGTCGGGCATGAGCGACGGCACCGCGGACCAGCTCTACCTGGCCCTCCGGCTGGCGAGCCTGGAGGCCTTTCTGGAGGCCAATGAGCCCATGCCCTTCATCGTGGACGACATCCTGATCAAGTTTGACGACGACCGGGCCCGGGCCGCCCTGGATCTCCTGGCCGAGCTTTCCCGCAAGACCCAGGTGATCTTCTTCACCCACCACCGCCACCTCGTGGACCTGGCTGAACCCCACCTCCTCCGCACCCTTCCAATTTTTCTCAAGTATTCAAGAATCGAGCAGGGCGTCCGATGATACTTTATTGAAGGCCTCGGCTTTGCCCCCCTGTCACCTTTCCGTCTGAAGGAGGGATTTTATGCAGCGCAGACGAGCCGTTCGGATCCTGGTCGCCCTTTTCGTTCTTCTCGGCACAACGGCAACCTTCTCCTACGGCCTTTCCCTCGAGGACCAGATCCTCAAGCGGTCCGGCCCGCCGGTCTATCTGAAGGACGGGACCACCTGCGAATGCGAGCGGTTCTGGTGGCTGATCCTGGCCGCCGACTTCATTCAGTGCGACAAGGGAACCTGGGCCGAGGAGATCCCGGTCGCCGAGGTTGATCTGGAGCGGACCTTCGGAAAAGGCACCTTGGAGCGGGTGGAGCGGCTGCGCGCCGGCCGGGATCCGGCTGCGCCCAAGACCGTCACCCTCGAGAGCACAACGGCACGGGAGGAAGCGGGAAAGGACGGGTCGGTCCAATCCCCGGAAAGGAGCCCGTCCCGGTCCGGGGACGTGGACTTTCAGGCGATCGGGGAACGGCTCGATTCCGGCGACGCCGAGGTCCTGGGAAAAGCCCTGCTGGAGCTCCAGGATTATGCGAGGGATCCCGCTTCCAGGACCTTGATCCCCCGCCTCACGGCCCTCCTGGGCGAAGAGCGCCGCGTCTCCTACACCGTCACGCGGACCGGTTTGGCGTCCTCCTTTCGAGACGGCGAGGCAGGCCTCTCGGAACTGGCGGCCTCCTGTCTCCAGCAGATGGGGCAGCCGGCGGCGGAGGCCCTTCACCTCGGGTTGGGCCGGTCCCCTTCTCCGAAGGTGAGAAGGCGGATTTACGGGTCCCTTTCGCGGATGCAGGAGAAGAGCTCGTGGCCGTGGATGGTCCGGGGGCTCCGGCAGGAAGCCGACTCCGGGATTCGACTCGCCGCGATCGGATACTTCCAGGGGATGAAAGACGCCCGTGCCCTGCCTCACCTGGAGGAGGCCTTTGGCGGAAAGGTTCGGCTCCGATGCGCCGTGATCGAGGCCATGGGTGCCATAGGAGACCCCGGTGCCATCCCGTTTCTGCAGCGGATTCTCAGGGAGGAGGAGAATCACGCGGTCCGGAACCGGGCGGCCGGCGCTTTGGGTGACATCGGCGATCCCGGCGCGACCCGGGCTCTCATCCGCGCCTCGAAAGAGGAAAGGAACCGAACCGAAGGCCGAAGGACCGTGCAGAATGCAGTCGAGAACGCCCTCGAGAAGACGGCGGACTCGGGGTCCCTCCAGGATCTGATCCACGCCCTCTCCGACCGGAATGTCTCCACGAGGATCTCAGCCGCCCGGGCACTGGCCCGGCTTCGGAACCCCGATTCCGCCTCCTCACTGGCCCGGGCCCTCACGACGGACGCCGACGGCGAGGTTCGGACCTGGGCGGCCCAGGGGCTTTACAAGCTTCAGGGGCGGGAGGCACGAAGCGCCCTCATCCACGCCCTCCTGCATGAATCCGAGGTCGACCTCCGGCGCATCGTAGCCCTCGGCCTGAGGAATCAATTGCACCCCGAGGTCGTGGACGCCCTGGCCCGGGCCGTGCGGCAGGACCCGGACCGGAAGGTTCGGATGAATGCCATGAGCTCTATCCTTCATATGGGTGAGTTGGGAAAACGCGGGATGGGGGCGCTGGAGTATGCCGCGGAGAACGACGCGGTCGCATACAACCGGGAGAAAGCCGCCTATTTTCTGGAATCCCTGCAGGCGTACTGAACCCGTGAACCGGTGGACATCTCCCGAAAATGGGGTCAGGACCGGTTCAGATGCCAGTCGTAGGTCATGTACTCGATCCGGCACCGCCCCCCGCGCTCCAGCAGGAAGTCCCGATCCTCGTCCCGATAGAGAAACGGCGCGATGAACCGGAGCCGTTCCTCCTTGCCCTTCCCGAAGTCGTCTTTGTACCAGTGGAACACCTTGGAGAGCCGGATGGTTTCCGCCGCCCGGTCGATCTGAATGCCTCCGCCGTTCAGGAAGGTTCGTCCGGACTCGGTCAACTGCCGGTCCAGGTCGTCCGCGGTGTAGACCTCGATGGGGGGACATGAGGCGGACGCACAGACCAGGGCGAAGTGGATACGGGGGTCCACGCCGGGCAGGCGGAAGGCCAGGCGGGGATCGCCGGCTCCGAGCTCCTTCGTCAGGGAATGCGGGGGGCGCTTGTTGCCGCGCAGGATCCCGTGCTCGATGTCGTCAGGCGTGAACTCGTAGGACCCGACCCGGTAGGCGATGCGCTGGAAGAAGTTCCGCACCTCCCGCACCGAGTCCCGGATGCCCAGCTCGATAACCCCGTGAATGACGATCACGTTGTAGAGGTTGATCCAGAAGGCGGTCTTCTCCTCCCGCCTCCCCAGGCGGTGCGGGGAGAAGTCCTGCAGGTTGAGGGTGAGGTTCCGGTACTCCTCGTAGAGGTCCGAGCGTTTCATTTTTTCGTACTGGACCCTGCCCTCGGGGACGTTGAAAAAGGCGCCCCGCAGGCGGTTCATGGCGGTCTTGAGGCGGCGGGCCAGCTCCCCCTCGGGAACCGCCTCTTTCGGCTCTCCCTCGTTCAGGACCACGCGCGAGAAGAGCAGCTTTTTTCGAAGGAACTCCAGCGCCCAGTCCGGGAGATTCCGCTCGGGCTCCTCCCGCCGGCTTTCCCGGGCCCGGACGAGACGGACCACCGAGTTGATGTACCCGATGTGGGTGAAGGCCTGGGGAAAGTTACCCAGGGCCTCCCGCCAGATCGGGCAGTACTCCTCGGGAAAAAGACCCAGATGGTTGGCCGCCCTCTCCACCCCCCTCAGGAGGGACTCGGCCTTGTCGAGGCGCCCCAGGTCCACCAGGCAGTCGACGAGCCAGAAGGTGCACAGGAGAAAGGTGCCCTCCCGCCCGTCCAATCCGTCGTCCCCCAGGTAGCGGTAGACGAAGCCGTCCCGGCCCAGCTCTTTCTGAATCGCGTCAACCGTGCCGGTTACCCGGGGGTCGTCCATGGGGAGGAACCCGAGCAGGGGGATGAGGAGCCCGGTGGCGTCCAGGTCTGTGGTGTCGTAGTGCTGAACGAACGCCTGCTTCTCCTCGCAGAACCCTTTGTCCAGGACCTCCTCGCGGATCTCCGTCATGGCCCGGCGCCAGCCCTCGAGGTCGCCGGAGAACCCGTAGCGCTCGGCTATGGCCACGCCCCGGTCCAGGGCCACCCAGCACATCACCTTGGAGTAGACGAACTGGTGAGGCCCGCCCCGGACCTCCCAGATGCCCTGGTCCGGCTCCCGCCAGACCTTCGCCACGTGGTCGCAGATGCGCTCGAGCATGGGCCAGAGCTCGTGGTCGATCTTGCCCACGTAGTCGGAGAGCTGCATCCCGGCGTCGAGGAGCTCGCCGTAGATGTCCAGCTGGAACTGGCCGGCTGCTCCGTTGCCAATGCGCACCGGCCTCGAGCCCTTGTACCCGTCGAGGTGGTCCAGCTCGCGCTCCTTCAGGTCGGTCTCACCCCGGAGGCCGTAAAGGACCTGTAGCTTGTCCGCGCCCCGGCCGGCGATGATCGACTCCAGCCAGCTGAGGTAGCCCTGGGTCTCGGACATGTGTCCCAGCTCGAAGAGCGCCCTCAGGGTGAAGGCGGTGTCCCGGACCCAGGTGTAGCGGTAGTCCCAGTTGCGGGAGCCGCCGATGACCTCCGGCAGGCTGGTGGTGGGCGCCGCGGCGATGGTCCCGCTGGGATTGTAGTAGAGGAGCTTGAGCAGCAGGGCCGAGCGGTGGAGCATGGCCCGGTAGGGTCCGGGCTCGACCTTCCGGCCGGTCTCGCTCCGGTGGAGCCAGCTCCTCCAGAACGCCTTCGTGGCCTCCAGCGCCGACTCGGCCTCATCCGGGTCCAGGGGAGAGGTGTCCCGCTCCGAGCACTTCCGGGTATCCGTGAAGCCGAGGCGCATCCAGATCCGCTCGCCCTCCTCCAGGTCCCAGAAGCACCGGGCCCGGTCGGAAGGCGCCTCCATGTCCAGGTCCCGCGTGCAGGTGAGCCCCATGCTCCAGCCCTCGGCCGTGGCCAGGACCCCGCCGTGGGCCGGGGTCAGGAGGGTCTCGAGAGAAGCGTATTCGAACCGGGGATGGAACAGCACCTCGACCCGCATGCGGCCGGACTTGAGCTCGAGCCGCCGGTTGAGGACGTGGGAGGCCGCGCCCTCCTCATCGCTGGGCCCCTCCTGGAAGGAGACCGGCATGAAGTCCGTGAGCTGCAGGATGCCGGTGCGGGTCCGGAACCGGGTGACCAGGATATTGGTGTCCTCGAGATAAAAGGCCACGACGTCGAACGGGTCCGCAGGCCGGACCGCAAAACAGCCGCCCTTTTCGGCGTCCAGCAGGGCCCCGAACACGGAGGGCGAGTCGATGTAGGGGTAGCAGAACCAGTCGATGCTCCCGTCCAGTCCCACCAGGGCTGCGGTCTGCAGGTCCCCGATGATGCCGTAGTCCTCGATCTTCTTGTACATGGCTCAGCCACAAATGGGGTCAGGTCTTGAATTTTGACATTTCGAACAGGGTGAGGTGCCGGAACAAAGGAAAAAGTCAAAATTCAAGACCTGACCCCATGTTCCTGACCTGCGTCGTCTCTTGATCATGATAACGGCCCTGGACGGGAATGTCGACCGCCGTCAAATCCGGGGACAAATCCGTTCACTTCCCGGTCAGGGCGGTGGGGAGCCACAGGGCGATCTGGGGGAAGATCATCACGAGGATCAGGCAGACGAGCTGGAGCCCGATAAACGGCAGCACGCCCTTGTAGATGGTGAAGGTCTTGATCTCAGGAGGGGTGATCGCCCGCATGTAGAACAGGTTGAAGCCGTAGGGAGGGGTCAGCAGGGCGCACTGCATGTTGATCAGGATCAGCACGCCGAACCAGATGGGATCGAACCCCAGTGACTTGATGATGGGCACGTAGATGGGCATGGTCAGAAACAGGAGCGCGAAGTCGTCCATGAACGTCCCCAGAAGGAATATGGAGAGCTGCATGAAGATGATGACGCCGAACCCGCCGGCCGGGAAGTAGCTGATCAGGGAGTTGACAATGTCGGGGGCCCCGAGTGCGTTGTATACGTTCGAGAAGACGGTGACGCACATGATGATCCAGCCGATCATGCCCAGCAGCTGAAAGGTGGCCCGAAGGGCGTCGTTGACGGCTTTCCACGTGATCTTGCGCTTGAGGATCGCGACGATGAATGCGGTGACCGCCCCCACGCCGGCCGCTTCGGTGGGCGTGGTGATGCCTCCGTAGATGCCGCCCAGGACGACGAAGATGATCAGGAGCGGCAGCACCACCTTGGCCAGGGCCTGGAAGCGCTCCTCCCAGGTAGGCGCCTCTTCTTTGGGGATGGACGGACAGATCCCGGGCTCGAGGGCGGAGCGGATGCCGATGTAGAGGATGTAGAGCGTGGCGAGGAGAATGCCGGGGAGGAAGGAAGCGAAGTAGAGCTTGCCCATGGAGACCCCGGAGATGCCCGCGTAGACGATCGCAATGACGCTCGGGGGAATGAGAAAGCCCAGCAGCCCGCCCGCGGCGATGGATCCGATGGCGATCCGGGCGTCGTACCCCCGCTTCAGCATGGCCGGCAGGGCCATCAACCCCACCGTGAGGGTCCCGGCCTCGCTCGAGCCGCACATGGCCGCGAGGATGGTCCCGGCGGCGACCGTGCCCATGGCCAGGCCGCCCTTGAGCCGGCCCGTCCAGAGATAGAGCGCGTGAAACAGCTCGTCCGCGATCCCCGTGTGGGCGAGGATGTTTCCCATGAGAATGAACAGGGGGATCGCAATGTACACCTCGGTGCTCAGGGCGCCCTGCATCGATGAGGCCAGGACGAAGAGGTGTGACGGACCCCAGAGAACCAGGGTGAAGATGATTCCGGTGATCAGGAGCGCGAAGGAGACCTGAAGGCCGAGGAGCAGAAGTGTGAACAGGCAGCCGAAAAGGAGAATCGTGATCAGCCCGATGCTCATGACGAGACCCCCTTTTCATCCCTGCCGAGGACCGTCAGGAGCAGCTTCAGCCACCGTGAGACCCCCTGGATCAGCAGCAGAAAACCCCCGATGGGCAGGCAGAGCTTGACGGGCCACATCGGGGGGGCCCAGTAGGAGTTGGCGTGCTGACCCGTCTTCCAGGCCCACCAGGCGCTGTCGATCCCCTTCCAGATGACGAAGCAGAAGGCGACAATGGCCAGAAACATGGTGAACAAATCGACGATGGCCCGGCTTCGGCGGCTCCAGTTCCGATAGAGGATGTCCAGCTTGACATGCGAGTCGTGGAGCAGGGCGTAGCCGCCGGCGAGCATGGCGGAGCCGGTAAAGAGCATGGTGTTGGTGTCCATCGCCCAGATGGTCGGGTTGTTGAAGACGTACCGGAGGATGACATCCATGACCTGGATGAGCATGATCACGATGAGGGAGAAGCAGAGGACCTTCCCCACCCGATCATTCAGCCCGTCGACAATGGCGATCACCCGCTTGAGACCATCCATGCCCATACCTCACAAGTCCGCGACGACCTGTGTCGCGTTCCCTTTTCACGGGAGGACCGGGCCCGGGAATCGACGTCCCGAGCCCGGTCCCTTCTGTCTCCCGCTTTCCAGCTCGTCAATTCAGAAAGGAGGACTTTTTGTCAAGATCAAGGAACCTCGCTGATCGACGATGAGATCGGCAAAAAATACCCTTTCCCGATGGAACTAATTCTGCCTCGATTTCAGAAACGCACGCAGCATGTCGACGGCCTCTGCGCTGGCCTTTCCTTTCTTCGATTGAATCTCCCACACATCCCGCGCGATCTTTCTCAGCTTGGCCTCTTCCTTCTCGTCCAGACGGACGATCTCGACGCCGGCCTCCTCGGCCTTGTCAAAGCCCATCTGGTTCTCCACGGCGATGCGATCATACATGTCCCGGATGTTCTCGCGCATGACCTTCTCGTAGGTGGCCTTCATCTCCGGCGTCAGCTCGTTCCACGAGTCCAGGTTGACGCTCCAGTCCAGGACCAGGGGATCGATGATGGCCGGCAGGTTGATGTACTTGACCACCTCCTTGAGCTTCATGGTCTCGAGCTCCGCAGGCCCGAACAGCACGCCGTCGATGGTTCCCAGCTTCAGGGCCATGTAGATCTCGCCCGGATCGAACCAGACCGGCTTGGCGCCGAACGCTTCGATCACGGCGGACATCAATCCCCAGGACCATATTTTCTTCCCCTTGTAGTCGTCCAGCGTGTGTACGGGAAAGTTCGAGAAAAGCGCCACAGGACCCCAGGGAAGCGGGCACCCGAAAAAGACGTTCTGCCCGGCCTCGTGCTCCCGCATCCATTCCAGGAACCCGTAGTCGTAGTAGAAGGCCATGACGTCGTCGAGGCTTTCCCACGAAAACGGAAGCCCGAAGGCCACGTTTCCGGCCTCGGTGCGGGCCATGGCCGGCATGTAGGCCGCGTCGTAGACGCCCCGCGACAAGGCCACCCCCATTTCCCCTTCGGGAACCAGCTGCCCCAGCTGGAAAAGCTTGGTGTGGAGCTTGCCGTCGAGGGCCTTGTTGGTGGCTTCGACCAGGGCCTTGGCGTGGTGTCTGGTTCCGGAGTCCTCGGGCGGCATGGCCGTCTGGGCCTTCCACTTGATTTCATCGGCCCAGCCGCTCGAAAGGCCTAAGACGAGGATCGACAAGGCGATGCCCACACAGGTTGTCAGGTGTTTCATGGTTTCCCTCCTTGAATGGGGTTTGCGGGTTGAACCAAGGCTTCCGTGATCGCCCGTTTGACCAGGGCCTGAAAAACGTTGATCTTGTATGCGTTGCGCTCGAGAGGCAATGCGCCCTTCAGGGCGGCCTCCGCCGCTTCGGCCGCCCCGGTCCCTCCGGGTTCGCTCCCTTCGAGAACCCGTTCCGCCTCACGTGCCCGCAAAGGAACGGGTGCGGCGGCCCCGAGGACGATCCGGGCCTTGCGCACAACGTTTCCGTCCATGGCGAGCGCCACAGCCACGCTCGCCACCGGAAAGTCGATCGCATTTCGGATCCGGAACTTCATGTAGCTCGTCCTGAGGTCCTCGTGATCGGGGATGAAGACGCCCGACACCAGCTCCCCCGGGTCCAGGACGGTCGACGAGAGGGGGCTTGCGGCGAAAAAGGCCTCCGCGGGGATGGTGCGCTTTCCCGTGATGACCCGGGCCTCGAGGGCCGTCAGCACCGGAGCGAGGTCCGAAGGAGAGACCGCCACGCAGCCGCAGTTGAAGCAGCGGTTGGCTTCCGCGAGGACCTGGCCGGCGTCGAGCCCCCCCGTGTCCCCCTCATGCCTCGTACGAGCCTCGGGCGGCCGGGGTTCGACCTCCTCCCGCCCGGAAGGCTCCAGGGCCCCTTCCCCGAATCGGTTCAACAGCCTGGAGGGCCGGGCCGCCCGGGGTGCGCCGGTCCCCAGGAACGCGTCCACGCCCCGGGCTGCGCGGCGTCCCGCTGCGATCGCCTCGACCACCGTCGCCGGCCCGGAGACCGCGTCGCCGCCGGCAAAGATCCCCTCCATGCGCGTGGCCTGGGGGGGCGGGTCCACGGCCACCCGTCCCCCGAGCGTCTCGATGCCGGGCTCCAGCAGGGAACCGTCCGGCCGCTGTCCCACCGCGAGGATCACGGCGTCGCACTCGACGGTGCGCTGCCGGGTCCGGTCAAAGGAGGGAGCGAAGCCGCCTCCCTCGTCGAACACCGAGGTGCAGGCCACCAGCTCCGCGCCGGTGACCTCATCGCCGCTCACCAGGAGCCGCGAAGGGCCGAAGGACGTCAAGAGCCCGATCCCCTCGTCCAGGGCGTGGCGCACCTCCGAGTCCAGGGCGGGCATCTCTTCCCGGCTCTCGAGGCAGGCCATGAGGACGTGCCCCGCGCCGAGGCGTTTGGCGGTCACAGCGGCGTCCACGGCCACGTTGCCCCCGCCGATGACGAGGACCCGGTCGCCGGGAGCCGTCGGCTCCCCCTGGCGGACGGATGAGAGAAACCCGAGGCCGGTGACGGCGTGCTCCTCCCCCTCGATCCCGATGGAAGGCGTGGCCCAGGCCCCGCCGGCCGTGTACACGGCGTCGTACTCCTCCAGGAGCTCCGAGGCCCGCGTGCCTTCGCCGATCTCGACCCCCAGGGCGAAGGCGACCCCCAGCTTCTCCAGAAAGGCCGTGACGGCGTCCACCACCTCCCCGGGGAGCCGGAAGGGGGGGGGGCGTATCGGAGCATGCCGCCCGCCTTTTCCATCCGGTCGAGCACCACCACCCGGTGGCCCGAGCGCCTCAGGAACCAGGCCGCGGCGAGGCCCGAGGGCCCGGCGCCCACCACGGCGACCGCCTTGCCGGTCTCACGGGCCGGGGCTGGCAGGCAGCGGTCCGGATGGGCGAGGATGTAATCCCCCAGAAAACGCTCCACGGCTCGAACGGACACGGGCTGGTCAAAGCTCCCCCGGTTGCACCGCCGCTCGCAGAAACGGGGGCAGACCCGTCCCGTGACCGCGGGCATGGGGTTCACGTCCAGGAGCATGGCCGCGGCCTCGTCGATCCGGTCCTCCCGCAGGAGGTCCAGGTAGGCGGCGATGTCCGTCCGGACCGGGCAGGCCGAGGTGCACGGCGTGCTCTCCACCCGCATGGAGCCGAAGATTGAGTGGAAGCGGTTGTCCCCGGTCAGGGCGTTGCACCGGTCGCCTCCCTTTCGGGCGCAGTGAAAGGTGTTGTCCGGGTTTCGGTAGTACCAGCAGCGCGGCTCCTGGCAGAGGTTGCCCGCCAGGGTGCCCATGTTCCGGATCTGGGGGGAGGCCACCGACTCGGCGGCCCGGGCCAGGGCGCCCCACCGGCGTTGGATGATCGGGTCCCGGGAGAGGTCGCGCAGCCGGGTCATCGCCCCGATCTGCACGCCGCCGGCCCGTTCCTCCACGCCGCTCAACCCGTCGATGGCATTCAGGTCCACCAGGGCCGAGGGGCGGGCGGGGTGGATGGCGTCCTTGAGCCCGCCCAGCAGGTCGGTCCCGCCGGCCAGCGGGCGCGCCCGCCCGCCGGACCCCGCAAGGGCCTTTTCCGCCGCCTCCAGGCTGTCTCCGCGAATGTAGTCGAACGGCTTCATCGTCCTCCCTCCCTTTCCCCGGACGGCGGCTGCTGATCGTGCCTGACCGCCTCGAGCGCCGCCAGCACCTTTTCCGGCTTGAGGGGCGTGGAGTCCACCCTGGCGCCGGTGGCGTTGTAGACGGCATTGGCCACGGCCCGGCAGATGCACGTGGTCACGGACTCGCCGATGCCGCAGGCCCCGTACTCGCCGGCCCCCTCCCACACCTCCATGGGCACGGGGTCCACGGGCGGGACGTCGAGCATGGTGGGGATCTGGTAGTCCACCCAGTTGAAGTTCAGGGGAATGCCGGTCGCCTCGTCGTACACGATCTCCTCGGTGAGCGCCTCGCCCAGGCCCATGGCCTGTCCGCCGATTTGCTGGGCCTCGGCCCCGGCGGCGTGCATGACGGTTCCGCAGTCGTTCAGCTGCACGATGCGCGTCACGGTCACCAGGCCGGTCTCCACGTCCACCTCGACCTCGGCAAAGGTCGCCTCGTAGGGGACGCCCGTCACCTCGAGGGGGGGCATCCGTTCCACCGTGACCAGAATGGGGAGCATGGTCTCGTTCCAGAGGAGGTCCCGGATGGCGATGCCCGTTTCGGGGGCGTCCTTGACGAACGCCCGGCCCTCTCGAATGTCCAGCCCCTCCTTTGGCTGCTCCAGTTTCGCAGCCGCCATGACGAGGAGCTTCTCCTTCAGCCGGGCCGCCGCCTCGGGCATCAGCTCGGCGTGGAGATAGGAGACCGAGCTGTCCGTCTGGACCATGTCCTTGTATCCGGTCTCGGTGTCGGCCTTCTCGATCCACTTGATGCTCTCGGGCGGGACCCCGATGAAGTCGAGATGCTCGGCGCAGGCCCACACTGCGCAGGAGTTCGATCCGCAGCCGGTCTCGGCCATGGGGGCCTGGAGGATCACCGTCATGTCCGGGTTGAGCCGGAGCCCCAGCTGGATCATGCCCCGGGGCTCCTCCTGCCAGGCGGCGTGCCAGCCGTCGTGGAGGGAAAACCCCAGGCCCCGCCTTTTGCATCCGTCGACCAGCTCGCCCCGGCCCGTGGCCGGCCGCCGGTCCCAGCCGATCCTTTCGGCGCCTTCCTTCAGGACGGCGGCCACGCTCCGGTTGGGGAGCCCTTCCCACTCGTGGCCGAAGTTCCGGATCGCGAGGTCCACCGGATCCATGCCCAGCCTCTCCGCCAGGAGCTCGACCGCCAGAAAGAGCGTCATGTTGAACTGGTTGTTGCCGATCCCCCGCTTGCAGGATCCCGGGATCTTGTTCGTGTAGACCGCATAGGCCTCCATCCTCATGTTGGGGATGTGGGCGAGCAGACACTCGTCGATCTCGTAGCCGGACATGTACTTCAGGGCGGCGACGGTGTGGTCGGCATAGGCGCCCGCGTCCCCGATGCCGTAAAAGGAGCAGCCCGTGATCCGGCCGTCCCGGGTCGCCGCCATGCGGACGGACCACTCCGTGCCGTTCCGGGTGTCGTGAAAGTCCTCCCACCGCGTGTGCTTGAACTTGACCGGCCGGCGGGCCCGTCTCGCGGCGATGGCCGTGAAGATGTAGTAGCCCTGGTCCCCGGTGTTCCCGCGCCCGAAGCTGCCCCCGATGTAGGGGCAGATGACCCGCACCTTGTGGAGGGGCAGGTCCATCATCTGGGCGATGAACATCCGGGTCTGGTCCGCCTGGTACAGGTTGGTCCAGCAGGTCAGGGCGTCGTCCTGCCACATCATGAGGCAGGCCCTGGTGTCCAGGCAGCCGTGGTCCGCGTAGTGGTAGACCGAGCTCGCCTCCACGATCTCGTCGGCCCCGGCAAAGGCCTGGTCCACGTCCCCGCGGAGGCGGTAGATGTCGGGCCCGCAGAACGGCTCCGGCGGCAGCGTGTTGCCGGCGGGGTTGATCTCCGGATGGATCACCGGCGCCCCGGGCTTCATGGCCTCCCGGGGGTCCAGGACGAAGGGCAGCTCCTCCCAGTCGATCTCCACGCGCTTCAGGGCCTCGGCCGCGATCTCCTCGGTCTCGGCCACCACCACGGCGCCCACCTCGTCCCCCACCCAGTGGGCCTTGCCGCCCAGGATCTTTCGATCCCGGTAGGTGGGGTAGTACATGGTGTCGTATCCGACGGTGTTGAAGCTGGTCCAGGCGTTGGTGGTGGGCTTGAGCGCCGCCACCTCGGAGTCGTCGTAACGGAGCACGAGGTGGACGCCCTCCATGCGCTCCGCTTCCTCCGTGTTCATGCTCCGAATCACCGCGTGGGGGTGGGGCGACCGGAGGACCTTGGCGTGAAGCAGGCCCGGAAACCGGAGGCCGGAGGCGATGTCGTCCAAATACTCCGTCTTGCCGTTCGCCTTGGCTCGCCCTTCGATCTTCGCCCGGTAGGTGCCCACGTACTTGCGGGGTTTCCTGGGTTTGAACCCTTTGCGCATCAGTCCACCTCCTCCGCTCCGGCTGCGGCCCGCTGCACGGCGCGCGCAATCGCCTGGTAGCAGCCGCATCGGCACAGGTTGCCGGAAAGGGCCTGGCGGATCTCGTCCGCTGTGGGGCTCGGGTTCTCGTCCAGGAGACCCTTGGCCGTCATCACGAACCCCGGCGTGCAGTACCCGCACTGAAGCGCCGTCCCGTACCCGGGCTCGGCCTGCTCCGCAAAGGCCTCGATCAGGGGATCGTCGTCGGCCAGCCCCTCCACCGTCACGATGTCGGAGCCGTCCGCGCCCACTGCCAGCTGCATGCAGGAGAGCACGGCCATGCCGTCCATGAGCACGGTGCACGCCCCGCACGCCCCCTGGTCGCAGGCGACCTTCACACCCGTCAGCCCCAGCCGCTCGCGCAGCAGGCGGGACAGGGTCTCGGAAGGGGCGATGTCCCGGCCGATTTCGAATTCATGCCACGCGCCGTTGACGCGCATCCTCACCTTGCTCGCATCCTCCACCACCGCATCCTCCTGTGATACCGGGCGTTCGCACCTCATCCGCCGGGAGATCGGGTCACCCGGTGCGTTTTCCTTCTGCGCGCTACTATGATGGAAAGACGGGGATGGGGTAAATAGGAATTGATTGGCAGGGGATTGGTAGTTTCGGGCTACCCTTTTCTGCGGGTCATTTCTTCTCCTCCAGCGATTGCAGGTATCCGACCAGGTTGATTTTTTCCCCGGTCAGACCGAGCTTTCGCCGGATGCGCTTTCGGTGGAACGACACGGCGTTCTGGGAGACGTGCAGGAGCTCCGCGATCTCCTTGGTCCTCTTCCCGTTCCGGATCAGGTCCACCACCTTGATCTCGGCAGGCGTGAGACGCCGCTGCCAGTCCGAGAGCCTCTTGCTCAGCGGGGAGAGGATCTTTCGCAGGTTGGACTGGATGATCTCGATGTAGGTGTTCTGCTCCTCGGTCAGGCCCGTGCCCGAGAGATCCTGCAGGTAGGGATTGATCAGCCGGTCGAAGGTGTTCAGGACGCCCCGCTCGATGTCGTTGATCTCCTGCTCCCTCTGCTCCACGAGGACCTGAAGGGCCGTGTTCAGCCGGGCCAGCTTGGCGGTCTTCTTCTCGAGCTCCTCCTCCTTCTGCTTGAGCTTTTCCGTGACTTCCACCCGTTCCGTGATGTCGAACATGATCCCGTTGGAGTACTTCAGGAGCCCCGACTCCTCCAACACGCTGGTGGAGATGAACTGGATCCAGCGCCACTCCCCCGGCAGGGGGTTGAACACGCGCATGGTTTCATCCACGCGGGGGTTCCTGGGCAGGGAGAAGTGGGCGTCCAGAATGCGCCTCTTGTCCTCCGGGTGGATGTTCTCGAACCAGTTGTCGAGCCTGCCCGGGTTCTCGATTCCCAGGAGCCTCTTGATGGAGGGGCTCACAAACACGATCTCCGCGCTCCTGGGCTCTCCCTCCCTGTAGGAGATGCGGTAAACGGAAAAATTGACGGCGGTCTCCATGAGGGACCGCAGATGCTCCTCGCTCTCCCGGAGCGCCCGCTCGGTGTCCCTGAGTCTGGTGAGATCGATCTCCACGCCGATGAGATATCGCCGGCCGTCGATCTCCGTGGAAACGCCCTGGGCGAAGTAGGGGATCTTCACCCCGTCCTTCCGGATGTTGTGATACTCGACCCGGAAGGAGCCGTCACGGAACCCCTTTTCCGTGGCCTTCCGGACCTTCTCTTTGTCCTCGCCGGGCACCAGGTCCAGGCTGTCCCGCCCCTGCAGCTCCTCGTGAGAGTAGCCCAGCATGGTCTCGAGGTTCTCGTTCCAGCGGAGGTATCGCCCCGCCTCGTCGACCATGAAGTAGAACCCCGGCAGGCTGGCGATGATGCCGTCCGATATCTTCTTTTCCGACTGGAATCGTTCCCGGGCTTCGTGAAGCTCCGCCCTGGTTTGTTCAAGCAGCCGTTCCATGCCGCCGGCACTCAATGCAGGTCTCATTGGAATTCTTTCTTCAAATCCTCGATCAGCTTTTCGTGGCCCTCTCCTCGTCGGTGAGCTCGGCGAAAGATTTCCCTGTATCCGGGATCCCGCAGCCGCCAGGCCGGCGTTCCAGAACAGGCCCCGGACCAGCTCGCTCAGGTTCACGAGCTGAGGGAACGTAAGCGTTCATGATGGGCTTTAGTGGTGTTCCGAGTGCAGAATGCCAAGGGTTGTACCCTTCTGAAGGACACCGGTCTTGAGTTTTGACTTCGGAAAAGCGGATATTCAAGATCCGGCCCATGGGCGGAGGGGTGTCATGGACAGCCCCCTGGGCCGGGAGCTGTTCCGCCTGGCGGAGACCGGGTCCGCTCCGCCTCAATCGTCCAGGTCAAAGGTCCATTTGCCGCCTTCTTCCTTCAGCTTCAGCCTGTGCGGCTTCATGCTCGAGGAGCGATCCCGCCGGTCTCCGTCTTGAAGGTGCGCGAAATGCGCGTTGATTCGCCGGACCCACTCGTTCAGCGGACGCTCCCCATAACGCCTGGAAAGCGCCTCCGCCATCTCTTCCTTCGTGTAATCCCCGGTCAAGAGCATCAAGTCGATGCAGCCTGACTGCTGGTTCACGGAGTGCCCCAGCCAGGTGATGCCCTTTCCTTCCGGCCGGATGGATCTCAGCAAATCGATGGTTGTGTCCCTGTCTCCAGGTTTCGGTGTGCTCACCTTTCTCCTTCCATTCAACACGGTTGCCGCACGCCCTGAGTCACGGGCATTTGGAATAACAAGTCACTCGTCGAGCCGATCATGTCCTGCCTGAATCAAGGACTTTGATCGTCTCCCGGCGACGACGCTCGTAGCGGGACAGTTCGGAATCCAGGAAAAGGCGATTTTTCCGGGGCAATCTCATCTTGCGGCAAATGAAGGTCCGCCATGGCCGCAATCCCTCGCAAACTACGTTTCCCGACATTATACCGCAGGGTGCGATCTCGTCAACAAACGGAAGGAGGGGGCTCAACTCCTTCTCCGGCCGCTCCAACGCAACATCGAACGCTTTCAACTCCTCAATATATCAGACCAGACCCTCGAGCGTCCATCAAAGCCCGGGTTTCATGCTCCTCCGACCCTTTTTTCTTCCTGGTGAACTGCCGGCAGAAGGAGGCCCCGGACTTCCGAAACCTCGACTACCGCAGGCTCTCCAAGACCTACAACCGCCTGGTGGACGAGCTGGTCGACCGGGTGCCCCGGATCTTCGGCCCGGCGGCCGGGTACCGGGCCCTGGACGAGTTCTTCCTCTGGCCCGACCCCGACGACGCGCCCTCCGAAGAGGCGGTCGAGCGGGTCGACCCCTTGTTCGCCGCCGCGACCAGGAATCGCTCATGCAGAACCCCGGAGTCCGGAAGCAGGTCGAGGAAATGCTCGCCGGCCACTGGGAGGACTGGGTCCACGAGAAGCTGCCGGCCCTGGGCGGCCTCTCCCCCGAGGAGGCCCTGCTCCTGGATGCGAAACGGGGCCGTTCCAGGGATTCGCTGACGGCCGAGGCCAACCGCAAGGGCGCCCGCAGGGCGCGGGAGCTCCTGGGCTTGTGACCCCCGGGGATGACATCGCCCCCTCCGACTTCGGAACCACGAGACCGTCTGAACTTGGAACTGCCCTACCTCCGCCAGGTACCGGACTATCCGTGCAGACAAGAGCCTGCGCCTCAGATGCCTGCTTTCACCAGTGTGCGCGTGCATGGGTGTGCGGGTTTGAGGCGGGTCAGGCGAGCAGCCTTCGAGAAAGGTCGCCGGTTTCACGGCTCCATCATGATCAAGCCTCCGGCATTCATGTCCGGGGTCGTCGAGTCACGGCATGGAAAACGGGGTCAGAGCCGGCTGAACGGCAGGGCCGACGCCCGCGGCCCCAGGGGAAGGCGCATCTCCCCGGGGTGCACCACGAAGCCCGGGTCTGCGAGATCACCCAAATCCCTTTGCAGGCCCCGAATGGAGGAGGCCATGGCGGGCCGCGGCGTGGCCGAGGTCTTCACCTCCACGGGCACCAGCTTTCCCCCGTGCGCCACCAGGAAGTCCACCTCGGTCCCTGCGGCGGTCCGCCAGAAGTAGACCTGGGGATCCACCCCCCGGTGGGTGAGGGCCTTCACGATCTCAGCGAGCACGGCCGTCTCGAAGATGGCCCCGGCCATGGGACCCGAAGCCGCGTGCTCCGGGTCCCTCAGCCCGGTCAGGTAGCAGAGCGTGCCCACGTCCGTGAAGTAGATCTTGGGTGTCTTGACGAGCCGCTTCCCCACGTTGGCAAAGTAGGGACGGAGCACCGTGACCTGATAGGTCGCCTCCAGCACCGAGAGCCAGGCCTTGACCGTGTTGAGGGCCACGCCCAGGTCCCGTCCCAGCTCGCTCAGGTTCACGAGCTGGGCGCTTCGAGCGGCCAGGGCCCTCAAAAAGGCCTGGTACTGGCTGAGGTCCCCCACCTGCCGAAGGCTCCGCACGTCCCGCTC
Organism: Deltaproteobacteria bacterium; assembly: GCA_021737245.1. Classification (GTDB taxonomy): domain Bacteria; phylum Desulfobacterota; class DSM-4660; order Desulfatiglandales; family HGW-15; genus JAIPEI01. The sequence goes on from JAIPEI010000017.1 coordinate 18,134, forward strand.
CAGGTAGGTCTGGACGTAGGCCGAATGCCACAGGGTCGTGTCCCGCCCGGGACGGGCCACGAGCTCCGGGTACTGCCCCCTGAGGAAGGAGGCCCACAGGTCCCGGATCGAGGAAGGCGCCGCCTCCGCCGCTCCTCCGCCGGGCTCCCAGGGAAGGGGCGCCTGCGGCCGGTTCGCCGCCTCCCGCCGGGAGAGGGGAAGGAGGCGCAGCATGGCCGCCCGCCCGGCAAGGGACTCGGTGACGGTTTCTGCGAGCAGGAGATTCTGGGAGCCGGTCAGGAGGTACTGCCCCGCCCGGTCCCGGTCCTGGTCGATCCCCTCCTTGACGTAAGGAAGCAGCCCGGGCGCCTGCTGGACCTCGTCGAAGACGACCGGAGGCGGGTTCGCGGCAAGAAAACCCCGCGGATCCTCCTCTGCAGCGGCTCGCACGTCCGGGGCCTCCAGGGAGACGTATCCGTGAGTGGGCCCGAACAGATGCCTCAGCAGAGTGGTCTTCCCCGACTGCCGGGGTCCGGTTACCACCACGGCCGGGAACTCGCGGGCCGCTCGTTGAAGGACCGTCTCGAGGGTCCTGGGAATGTAGGCATCCATAGGCGTCTCCAAATAACCCGCAATTATGCATTTCAAAAGTAATATTGCAGGATCATGGGGCCAAGGATGGCGGGTTTCGCATCCATTGTCAATGGAAATGACAATCCATGCAAACCGTCTCTGTGATGGGAGATCGGACCTGCCCTGTCCAGGATCAGGCCCTGGACAAAGGTCCTTAAACCTATTCCCCATCTCGTAGTGCCTGAACCTGAAATCAACGCCGTCGATAGTCGCCTTGCGAAGCCGCTCGGATTGTTACGGCTCCGCGTCCATGACTTCATGAGATTCCAAAAAGCCTTCAAGAGGAG
>JAIPEI010000018.1 GCA_021737245.1 Deltaproteobacteria bacterium
GATCTGGCGCCGGGTCTTGTGAATGGCCGGGCCGACCAGGTGGGAAGGCGGCTCGTGGGCCAGCTGGATGATGTACTCCCCCAGGTCGGACTCCACCACGTCCAGGCCCCGGGCCTCCAGCCCCTCGTTCAGGGCGATCTCCTCCCCCACCATGGACTTCCCCTTGGCCACGGTGCGCACGCCCCTGGAGACGGCGAGCTCCTCCACCACCCTGCGGGCGGATGCAGCGTCCTCGGCCCAGTGGACCGTGCCCCCGAGCCGGGTCAGGTTGTCCTCGAGCCGCTCCAGGTAAATGTCCAAATGATCCAGGGCGTCGTCGCGGATGCGCCGGGCCTGCTCTCGGAGCTCCTCGGCATCGGGAAGCGCCTGAAAGGCCGCGTCCCGCATGGCCCTCAGACGCGCGTCGATGCTGCGGAGAGCCTCCTGGAGGTGGGCGTCGCCCAGGGCCTCACGACAGACGGTGTCAAAGCGGTCGCAGCAGGGCTTCATGCTCTCCTCAACGGCCCGCCAGGATCTCGGCCAGATGCAGGGTTCGAATGGGTGCGCCCAGGCAGCGGGCCTGCCGCTCGAGGTGGAGAAGACAGCTGATCTCACACCCGGTGATCCAGGAGGCGCCCGTTGCCAGAGCATTTTCCAGCTTGTCCCGTGCGATGGCTCCCGCCACCTCCGGATGCTTTGCGCTGAAAACACCGCCGAAGCCGCAGCACTCGCCGGAGCGGTTCATCTCCCGGAGCTCCAGACCGGCCACGCGTTCGAGGAGCCGGCGGGGTTCCTTCCAGATCCCGAGCCCGCGCCGGACCTGGCACGAGTCGTGGAAGGTCACCGTCCCGGGGAAGGCCGCGCCCAGGCCGGTCTCCCCGAGGACCCGGACCAGGAACTCGGACAGCTCATAGGAGCGGGATGCCAGGTCGCGGGCCTCCTCCAGCAGATGCGGATCGCCCGCAAAAAGGGTCTCGTAGTCATGTCGGATCATGCGCACGCACGATCCGGAGGGGGAGACCACGGGTCGCCCGTCGCAATAGTGGCTCAGGGTCTTGCGGGCGAGCCGCGCCGCCTCCCGGATCCGCCCGGATTTGTAGAAAGGCTGGCCGCAGCAGATCTGCTCCGGGGTGTAGTCGACATCGATCCCGAGGGACTCGAGCACCCGGAGGGCGCCCAATCCGGCTTCGGGCCGGAACTGGTCCACCAGGCAGGGGATGAAGAGGTGCACGCGCATGTCCCAGGGTATATCGGGTTCGGGCGATCTCTTCAACCGGAAATGCGCTCCCCGCAGCTCGCCTTGACCGCCTGTTTCGTGGAGAGAACCCTTGAGGTCGATGAAGGGGCACGGTTCTTCATGGACACCCGGGAGCCCGGCCACACGATTGACAGCGGATGTGGATTGTCTTATACTCCGGCTGAATCGTCTCCTTCCCGGCGTGCCGGTCTTTCTTTAGGGGAAGGAGTCCCTTACACCAACCTTCCTTGCAGGACTTGTTTCTGAACCCGTGGAGCCGGGCGACCGGATCCGCGAATGGAGTTTCCTTCGGGCAACCTTTTTCAAGGAGGGCAGCAATGGGTATTCGACGAATGACTGGGACAAGATGCCTTAACAGTTGGGGGGCGTTTGCGCTCATGGCAGGGGTTCTGGCCGTTTCCCTTCTGGCGATGCCCCTGCAGGACGCAGAGGCCAGGGACATCAAGGTCGGCATCATTGACTGCTACAGCGGGCCGCCGGCCGTGTACGCCGAGGACGCCCTAAACGGCTTCAAGCTCGCCCTGGAGGAGATCAACGAGGAAGGGGTCCTGGGCGGCAAGATCACCTGGACCAATCGGGACACCAAGTTCAAGGTGGACATCGCACTGAACATGGCCAAGGAGCTGGTCATGAGGGAGGAGGTGGACCTGCTCGTGGGGACCATCAACTCGGGCGCGGCCATGGCGGTCTCCACGGCCGTGGCCGAGAAGAACAAGGTCCCCTTCTTCGTGTGGATCGCCAAGAGCGAGCGGATCACCGGAGAAAAGGGGCACCGGTACGTGTTCCAGACCGGCGAGAACTCGGCCATGGCGGGCAAGGCGGGCGGCGTTGCGCTTTCCAGGAAACCGTACGTGAAGTACTGGATCGCCGGGGACGACTACGAGTACGGCCACTCCATCGCGGACGCGGCCTGGCGGAACCTCAAAGCGAGAAAGCCCGAGGTGGAGATGATCGGGAAATCCTGGTGGAAGCCGGGTGAGCCGGACCTCGCACCCTACATCACCTCGATCATGTCCGCCAAGCCGGACGCCGTGATCTTCGCCACGGGCGGGCGCAGCATGACCAATGTCCTGAAGGCCATCAAGACAACGGGCATGGCCGAGAAGTTCCCCATCTGGATCCACACCGGGACGGATCATGCGGTCCTGAAGCCCTTGGGGGAACAGGCTCCCGAAGGGGTCATGGGAACCATGGACTACCACTTCTACTACCCGGAAACGCCGGAGCACCAGGCGTTCGTGGACAAGTTCCGGGAGACCTACGGCGGTCCCCCGGGCTTTCCGGCCTTTCACGGGTACATCACGGCCCACTTCATCGCCAAGGCCTACCGAAAGGCGGGATCGGCGGACACGGAGAAGTTCATCGACGCCCTCGAGGGGATGACCATCGAGAGCCCGGTGGGCAGGCTCGAGATGAGGGCCTGCGATCACCAGGTCAAGCTTCCCATGTACCTGGGCGTGACCAAGATCTCCGAGGAGTACGGCGTGGCCGTCAGCACGGACATCCAGACCCTGACCGGCGACGAGGTCCTTCCCACGTGCGAGGAGATCCAGGAGGCCCGCGGGAACTAACCGCCTGAAATCATCCAACCGTTCGGGGGCGGCGGGAGGGAACCGCCGCTCCCGGGTATCGAAGGCGGACGACGCATGGACTTCGGACAGAGCATCACGCTGTCGGCCGTTGGGGTGCACCTCCTGGTGGGGCTCAGCCGGGCCATGATCCTGTTCATCGTGAGCTCGGGGCTCAGCTTCGTCCTCGGCGTGCTCCGGGTGCCGAACGTGGCGCACGGATCGCTTTACATGATCGGGGCCTTTGCCGCCTTCACCCTCAATAACGCCTTCGGGGGGGGCTCAGCCGGGTTCTGGCTGGCCCTGGTCCTCAGCCCCTTCGTGGTGGCCGGGGTGGCCCTGGTGGCGGAGCGGGCCCTGTTCTGCCACCTGTACCAGCGTGAGCACCTCATGCTGCTCCTGTTCACCTTCGCCCTCATGCTCATCCTGGGCGATCTCGTCAAGATGGTCTGGGGCGCCGACTATCGCTCCATCACGACTCCGGAGGTCCTGGAGGGATCCCTGCCGATCCTGGGCTCCTCCTTCCCCAAGTACAACCTGTTCCTCCTGATCGTGGGGCCGCTCGTCGCGGTGGGACTCTACCTCTTCACGAACAAGACGAAGATCGGAAAGATCGCCCGGGCCGCGGCCGTGGACCGCGACATGGTGGACGCCATCGGGATCAACGTGAGCTGGGTGTTCGCATTCGCATTCGTGCTGGGGTGCTTCCTGGCCGGGCTGGGAGGCGCGCTGGTGGCGCCGACCATCAGCGTCACCCTGGGGATGGATCACGACATCATCATCGAGGCGTTTCTGATCGTCACCATCGGAGGGCTGGGAAACATGTGGGGCGCCCTGCTCGGCTCCCTCATCTTCGGAGTGACCCAGTCCCTGGGCGTGCTGTTATGGCCCCAGTTCGCCATCGTGTTTCCTTACCTGGCCGTGGTGATCGTGCTGGTCTGGCGCCCCACGGGCATGCTCAAGTCCGTCTGGTAGGCGGGCGGCCTGCCGGCCGCGGGAGTGTTGGCTTTGCAGAGAGGCCCCTTCAACTGGAAGACGCTCTGGCCCTATGCGGCGGTGTTTGCGGCGCTGCTGTTTCTGCCCATGGCCCTTTCCAGGTTCTACATCTACATCACAGCCGTGATCTACGTGACCGCGCTCCTGGCCATGAGCCTGAACATGGTGGTCGGGCACGGCGGGCTCTATCAGTTCCACCACGCTGCGTTCTACGGGGTGGGCGCCTACACCTGCGCGCTCATACTGGTCAGGACCGAGCTTCCCGCGTGGGTGGCGTTCGCGGCGGCGCCATTTGCCGCGGCCTTCACCGGTCTCCTCATCGGCTGGTTCTGCGTGCGGCTCAACAAGCTCTACTTCGGGATGCTGCAGATCTCGCTCGGCTCGCTTCTCTGGGCCATCGTGTTCCGCTGGTACGACCTGACCGGCGGGGACGACGGGATTCACGGGGTTCCCATTCCGGACGCCATCAGCACCATCAACACCAGCTACTACTTCATTCTGCTGGTTCTGGCCGCCTGCGTTTCGGTCATGTATCTGATTTACCGTTCCCCCTTCGGCAAGACGCTCCAGGCCATCCGGGACAATCCCGAGCGGTGCGAGGCCGTGGGCATCAATGTGCGGCGCCATCAGCTCATGGGGATCGTCGTGGCCACGTTTTTCGCCGGGATCGCCGGAGTGCTCTTTGTGGTGGTGGAGGGATCGGTGTTTCCCGATCTTCTCTTCTGGGTCCTCTCCCTGGAGGTGTTCATCATGTGCCTCCTGGGCGGCTGGTTCACCTTTGCCGGACCCATGGTCGGAGCGGCCGTCACCGTGGCCCTCCGGACCTTTGTGGGGACGTACACGGAGTACTGGACGCTCATTCTGGGAGTGATCCTGATCTTGCTGATCTTCTTTCTTCCCGAGGGCGTCATGGGGTTCATTATCGAGAAGGTCCAGGGCGGCGAAGCGGAGGAGTAGCGGATGCTTCAGGTCGAGTCCCTCACGAAATCATTCGACGGCTTCCTCGCGGTGAGCGGGGCGAACCTGTCCGTGGAGCGGGGGGAGATCGTGGCGGTGATCGGCCCCAACGGGGCGGGGAAGACGACCCTATTCAAGCTGATCACCGGGCATTTGCGGCCCGACGAGGGGCGAATCATCTTCGAGGGGCAGAGCATCTCCGGACTTCGACCTTACGAGGTATGCCGCAGGGGAATCAGTCTCAGCTTCCAGGTCGTGAACGTCTTCAACCGCATGACCGTCTTCGAGAACGTGCAGGTGGCCGTGCTCAGCCACCAGAAGAAAACGCGCAAGCTGTTTTCATCTTCAGGTCGACACGGCATCGAGGAGACCGAGGAGATTCTCGGGAACGTGGGGCTGGCGGACAAGGCCCGGCGGGTGAGCGGGTCCCTGTCGCACGGGGATCAGAAGGTGCTCGAAATGGCCATTGCCCTGGGAAATCGTCCGGACCTCCTGATCCTGGACGAGCCCACGGCCGGCATGTCGCCCGAGGAAACCTCGGTGACCATCGACCTCATCCACCGCCTCACCAGGGAGCTGGGGCTCACCATCCTGTTCTGCGAGCACGACATGGAGCTCGTCTTCTCCATCGCCCACAGGATCATGGTCATGCAGTACGGCCGCTCCCTCATCCAGGGGGCGCCCCAGGAGGTGAGGAGCAACGAAGAGGTCCAGGCGGCCTATCTGGGAGGAACATAGACATGCTCGAGGTGGAGGACGTCCACACCTACTACGGGCTCAGCCACATCCTGTTCGGGGTCTCCCTCGAGGCGCCCGCCGGCGAGATCGTGTGCATCCTGGGCAGGAACGGCGCCGGCAAAAGCACGACCATGAAGAGCATCATGGGGCTGACGCCGCCGAGGCGCGGGACGATCCGCTTCAAGGGAGCGGTCATCACAGGCCTGAAGCCCTACCGGATCTCCAGGCTGGGGATCGGCTACGTCCCCGACGACCGAAGGGTGTTCGCGGATCTCACCGTAGGCGAGAACCTGGAGATCTCGGAGCGGGCCCGGGGAGGAGAGCACGCCTGGACCCTAAGCCGGGTCTACGAGTTTTTTCCGGCTCTCGGCCGCATCGACGGCCGCAGGGCGGGTTTTTTGAGCGGCGGCGAGCAGCAGATGCTGACCATCGGCCGGGCCCTCATGACGAACCCCGAGCTCCTCCTGCTCGACGAACCCACCGAGGGGCTTGCGCCCATGGTGGTGCACTTGCTGGAGGAGCAGATCGCTGCGCTTCGGGACCGCGGGCTCACGGTCCTGCTGGCGGAGCAGAACCAGAAGGTGGCCTTGAGGCTGAGCGACCGTGGATACGTGATCGACAACGGCTCGATCCGGTACCACGGAAGCATACAGGACCTGAGGGAGAACGAGGACGTCCGGAGGAAGTATCTGCTCGTGTGATGGAACGGTGCCGGTGTCAGTGTCTGTGTCTGTGTCTGTGTCGGTGTCAGTGTCGGTGTCTGTGCCGGTGTCGATGCCTGTGAGACGAAAACCCGGAATCATCCACCGGGCCGTTGGAGGTCGATTTGCCGTACTACCGAATCCCCGAGATGGATCCGCTGTCGCCGGCCGAGGGCGTGGAGATCCGGGTGATCCACGGGGAGAGAATGACCTTGGCGTTCTTTCGCGTGTCGGCCGGAGCGAGGGTGCCCGAGCATGCCCATCCCCACGAGCAGATCGGTACGGTGATCCGCGGGGTGATGGATCTGGCCGTGGGGGATGAGACCTTCACCGTGCGGACCGGAGACGCCTACCACGTTCCGGGCGGCGTGCCCCACTCGGGATACTGTGGGGAGGAGACCGAGCTGGTGGAGGCCTTCTGCCCCGTACGCGAGGACATGCGATAGCCGTTTCGGCCGCGGGGAAGGGGCTGACGGAGGCTCAGCTCTTGAGGAAGGTGTCCTGCAGCTGCGTGACGCTGTCCTCCTCGGGCACCCGCTTCAACCTGGATTTGTCCCGGTTGATGGTGTCGTTCAGGTCGGGAAAGTAGAGCCTTTCTTCGGAGACTGCACAGAGCTTTGCCTGCCATCTCATGAAGGATCCCACGTTGGTAAGCGTGTGATCCGCGTATCTGGCCCCGCCCTTTTCCGCGATCTCGCGGATTCCCCGGACCACGTGCTTGTCCTCGGGCAGGTACAACGGAAGAAGAAAGTCGTGCTTGGTCTGAAGCCAGATCCTCCTTGCCGACCGTTCGCGCTCGCAGTCCTCGATGAACTTTTCCAGGCTGAAGTAGTTCAGGCTTCCCAGCGCTCCCATGGCATGCCGGAGGATGTGGACGCCGTACTCCCGAAGGGTGTTCCTCGAGAGCTCGGACTCTTCCACTGCGGCCGCTATGTTGTTGATGATGCTGGTGCTGCCTCCCGACTGGGCCGAGGGAAAGCCGGTCACCCAGAGGTTCAGGCGGGCCATGGCGGAGTTGATGATCGGCTGGGCTGGGTCGCTGTAGCATAGATCCCCGCCGACGCCGAGCACGTCCGGAATGCCCCCATGGACGCAGACCACGCCCGGGTTGAGCGTCTGTGCCAGGACCATCATGAACAGGACCTGGGCGTGGATCTGCGTGAGCAGCGCTTCCGGGCTGATGGGACCCGTGGAACCGGCAATGGTGAGATCGAGGAGGAGGAGGTTGTTCCCGGCCTTTACGCTCCGGATAAACGGCTCGACCATGTTGGGCATGAAGGTCATGGCCGTGATCAGGCTGGTGCCGTCCAGCCAGTCGTCCCGGTACCGGAAGTAGGCCGCCTCCTCGTCGGACATGTTCCGGGTGTGGGTCATCTTCAGATCCGGGAAATGGGTTTCCATGAGCCGCGCGCATTCGAAATCGGACATGGTCTTGTCCGTGGCCACGGGCACGCTGAAGATGCCGAGGCTGTCGGTGAACTCGGACGCCGTCTGAACGATCCTCTCGAACTCCTCCCGGCTGGCCGGGTGAAGATCGTCTCTGCCGGGACGGAGCAGAAAGGGCGGGGTGGCACCGGTGCCGAAGGCGTTTTCCCCGGGATCCTCGGCCATGTCCGTGGGGACGTTGTCCAGGCAGGACTCGAGGTAGTCCTCCCGGAGCGGGATGAACAGGGAGCTTTCATTGTCCATGTCAATGGCATCGGCCCCCATCAGGATCTCCATCAGGATCGGGCTGCTTGAAATGTCGATGCCGATCTCCGTCAGGACACGTTTTGCATTCCGGTCGATTCTCCTGTAGATCCGCTTTTCGTTGGACAGCGAATCCATGTCCTCGATTCTTTCCCGGGCGATGTCCGCCTCCGGGCTGTTCGGATGCAGCAGGACCACCTTGCGGTAGTACTGCTTCGCGTTCTGGAACTCGTAGCGCTTTTCCGCTTCCACCGCGTCATCGAACAGCCTGAGAATTTTTTTTGCGCGCTTTCTCATGGAATCGATCTCCAAAGATGATGGAGTCGTAAAAAGCCCGAAGCTCCGAGATCTGCCCCCCGGAATTTCAATCGGTTATACCCTTTCCAGCGGCGGATGAGCGGGTTTTTGCGAATCCGTCAAAGATGTGGACGTGCCAAAGACAGGCAGACCGTCAAGCGGCCGGCGGCCCCAGGCCTTTTCCCGGTCCGGAACAGGCGCTCCGTCGAAGTCAGGCAAAAACCATACCAGGCATATGGATTTGCCCGCTTTTCGCGGGGGATCAGCTGCAGTTCCAGGGCCGGGGGCCGCAAGCTTGCGCGGGGCCGGGAAAAGCGGGCTTTCTCCCGGGAAGCTGTCGCCGGGTCGACGTCTACGGTTGAAACGATTTTCGGCCTCTGACTGTCAAAACGAGGTCAAAAAAGTTTGACACGGCCCGTCGTCCGGAACGCGTGATGTCCATCATTTTTCACATTTGCCACCAACCGCTCCGCCGTCAAGACGCGGGCACGGATATTTTATCACGGTTTCCCGGCCCGGCGGGAATCGGGAGCGGGCGCACGCCCCCTGCATTGACAACGAGCGTGTCCTCGAGGCAGAGCACGAGGCCCGCGGAGGTCTGCACCCGGCTCCGGAGGACGAGGCAGACCGACCGGTCCGTCTCGACGGAGGAAGGAAGTGCTTGAAAGGGTTCCCGGAGCTCCAGGCCGATTCCGTGCAGGCTCCAGCGCAACGTCGCGTGCGGATCCCGCTGCCTTTCCTGTGCGGCGGCGAGCCGCGCGGCCCGGACGAGGTCTTCCGGGCGGGTGCCGGATGAGGCCCCGGTGAGGACCCTTTCATGGAACCTCTCGAGGGCGTCCGCCGTTCTGGCTCCCGGGAAGGAGCCTCGCCTGCTTCCATACACCCGGGCTCGGGCGGCGTGATAGCCGTTTACCACCGCCCGGAACCCGAGGGTGAACGGCGTTCCCTCCGGACCCACACCCCGGCTGCAGGCCGTCCACCCGGAGCGATCGTCCTCCGACGGCCTTCGCACGCGAATGCCCCCTCCGTGACCGATCCGCCGGGCAAAGGCCTCGGAGAGACCCGCAAGAAGGGTCTCCTCCATGCCCGGCCCGGCACGGGTCCGGAGGTGATCCAGCGTCTCTTTGCAGACCCGCGCCGACTCGGTTATGCGCTCGACCTCCCAGGCGGACTTGACCGCGCGGAGGCGGTGAATCGCACCGGAGACATCGATGTGCGCACGGGCGGGGATCAAGCGGCGGAACAGTGCAAGCTCCCTCACGGGCAGCACATCCCAGGCCATGCCCAGGAACTTCGGGGGAAAGAGACCGTGCCCGGCCAGGACCTCGGGGATGTCCCGAACCGACGACAGGGCCGCCTGGAAGGCGAGGGGGGAGTCCATGGCGGCGCGGGGTGCGTGCTTTCGTATGAGCAGAACCGGGTCCCGCCCTCGAGGAACGTAGAGGTATCCGTTCTGGGCACAGCCTGAAAAGTAGAGCAGGTCGATTCGATGGGCGATGAGGACGGCATGGACCCCGAGAGAGGCCATTTCCCGCTGCAGCCCCTCGATGCGTCGCTGGATCTCCACAGGCGGAACGCGGAGCGATTGATGCATGAGCGGGGCCTTCCTTTTCCCGTGAGAAATGTCCGCCTTGCGAACGGTGCGCATTGTAGCACAGGCCGGATCGATTGCAAGCCGGGGAGGCGCATCCCCGGCGATTTCCATTGACTCCGGCAGGGCTTTCTCCTATAAAAACCCTGGATTCGCCGCTCGTCGTTTCGGGGCCCTCGCGAGGGCTTTTTTTTTCGGCCGGGCGGCCAAACAATGCGCAAACCCATTGCGAGGAGAAAGGCAAGGCATGGCAAGACACAAAAAGAAAGAGCGGACGCGCGAGATCGAGAGAAGGAGGCGCCGCAGGAAGAAGCGGCTGAAGGAAAGGGCAAAGGAGGAAGCCGGCCGGCGGGGCTCGGCATCATAGCGTTCCGGGACCTTTGCTCCGGGGCGGGTGAGCGCCCCCTCCGAGTCTCTTCATGACGGCCAAGGTCATTTCCAGCAAAAGCAACCCCCGATTCAAGACCCTCGCGAAGCTCCTCAAGAGCCCCGGCATCCGGAAGCATGGAAGGGCCCTCCTGTCGGGGCCCAGACAGGTCCGGGAGCTGCTGAGGGACTTTCCCCACTGCTGCGAAGCCCTGCTCCTGCCGGAAAAGGACGGCGGAGGCCTCGACGTGGCACCGGAGCGGATCGAGCGTCTCCGGCTTTCCGCGGACCTGTTTCAAGAGCTGGACCTTTTCGGGACGCATCAGCCCATGCTCCTGGTCCGCGTCCCGGAGATGAGGGCCTGGGACGGAAAGACCCATCCCAGGGGCTGCACGCTGTTTGTCCCCTTCCAGGATCCGGCCAACGTGGGAACGGTCATCAGGAGCGCAGCGGGATTCGGGGCGGCGCGCGTGGTCCTTCTGAGAGAGGCGGCGCACCCCTTCCTTCCCAAGGCCCTTCGGGCGGGAGGAAGCGCTCCGTTCCGCGTGCCCATCGAAGCCGGACCTTCCATCAGCGGGTTGAAGGGCGGCAGCCTGCCGATCATCGGTCTCCAAGCCGGAGGCCTGGATCCGGCCGCATTTCGATTCCCCGACACCTTCGGCCTGCTGCCCGGCCTCGAAGGCCCCGGGCTGCCTGAAATCCCTGGAATGAAAGCCGTCCTGGGCATCCCCATGGAGCCCGGCATGGATTCCCTGAACGGGGCCCTGGCCGCGGGCATTGCACTCTACGCATGGAGAACCGGGCCTCGATTCCCCCTTGACATCGATCGTATGGAAGGCTAGAGATACGGTCTTCGAATGAAAGCGCTCCTTCGGGACACGATTCCCCGGGGGCTTCGGGAAAAACCACTGGAAAGGAAGATCGAGCCCATGGCATCCAATTCAAAGCGCACCAAAGCGGTTCGGGACCGGAAAGACAAGCCCAACCTGGACAATCTCAAGAAAAACAGGAAACGGATCGAGCGGAACCGGGAGATTCTGCACGAGCTCGCAGCGAAGGATTCGGCCTGAGCTTCGTCCTGTTGCCCGCTGTTTTCCCCGGGGCCCGGAACCTGTACCCCCTGGGCCCGTTCCCCCTCGAGCACGATCTCGAAAGCCCGATTTTCCACAGATCTCCCGGCTTCCCAGGCGGAACGCCGGGGTCCGCCTGCAGGCCGGCCGTTCGATAGTGCCGCCTACTCTGAATCGGATCGAGGCCCTTGCCGGTCGGAACCCTTCGGCTTGATCACATAGAGAGCGACCACGGATCCGATCAGGACCACCAGGGAGAGCAACTGCGTCGTGCTCATCTCGGTTCCCGGAATCAGCCCCCGGTGATCTCCCCGGAAGCGCTCCACCAGCAGCCTGAAGGTGCTGTGGAGGATCAGGTACCAGATGAAGACCTGGCCGGGGAACGTCCTTTTCTTCATGACGAACAACAGGATGCCGAAGAGAAGAAATCCCCCGAGCGCCGCGTAGGCCTGGGTGGGGTGGAGGGGAAGGTGCAGCGGCGCCAAGCACTGGGGATCGGTGAAGACCACGGCCCAGGGGATGTCCGCGGGTCTCCCGTAGCAGCATCCCGCGAAGAAGCAGCCGATTCGGCCGATGGCCTGGCCCAGGGCGAGCCCGGGCGCAAACAGATCCGCAGTGGCAAGCACGGGCATCCTGCGGCGCCTCATGTGCCAGGCGAGGGCGGCCAGGGCGACGATCAGCCCGCCTGAGAAGACCAGTCCCCCCTGCCAGAGCTTCAGGATGTCCAGGGGGTTTTGGCGGTAATACCCGAGGTTGAGCAGGACGTAAAAAAGCCGGGAGCCGATGATGGCCCAGACGATGCCGATGAAGGCCATGTCCATAATCTGCTGGGGGGGCACGCCCTCCCGCTTCCCCAGGCGGATGATCACGTAGATGGCGGATGCGAACCCCAGGGCCACGAACAGCCCGTAGGTGTGGATGGTCAGAGGACCGATGGAGATGAGATCTGGATACATGCGCCGTCCTGTTGCAGGCGGTCCGGAGGCGTCACGCCTCTCCGGAGCCTTCCGATGCCCCATCCCGTAGAAGCACGACGGCGAGCCAGATGCTCCCGACGGTGATGGCGCTGTCGGCTACGTTGAATGCGGGCCAGTGGAACGATCCGGCGTAGACGTCCAGGAAATCGATGACCTCGCGCAGCCGGATTCGATCAATGAGGTTGCCGACCGCTCCCCCAATGATCAGGGAGAGACCGAACCCCGCCCGGGGGTTCGAGCCGGCCGTCTTTCGAAACCAGAACAGCAGCAGGATCACCGCCGCGAGGGTCGCCCCGACGAGCAGGTAATAGGCCGGGTTCGCGTCCGGACGGTTCAGGATCCCGAAGGCCATTCCCCGGTTCCGTATGTGGACCAGGTCGAAGAACCCCGGGATCACGGTGACGGCCCCGTGGAGCGGGATCAGGTGGACCACCGCAAGCTTGCTGACCTGGTCGAGGAGCACCACGGCCAGCGAGGTGACCACGAGCACGGTGTTGCGGTTCATCATGCGCCGTCCCGCTCGATCCGCCGCAGGGCATCGGCGCAGCGGAGGCAGATGGTGGGGTGATCCTCGTCCCGGCCGACCGTAGGCTCGTGAATCCAGCAGCGTTCGCACTTGGGAGCCGTGGTTTGATCCACCCGGACGCGCAGTCCTTCGACCTCCCCGCCGGCAAGGGCCTCCTCCACCTCTTCCAGAGGAGCCAGGCGGGTCGAGCTGACGATGAACAGGCTGCGGAGGCGATCCTCGAACGGGGACAGGGCCGCCTCGAGCTCCTCGGATACCCCGAGGGTCACGGCGGCGTCCAGGGAGTGCCCGATCCGCTTCTCTTTTCGCGCGGTCTCCAGGGCCCTGGTCACCTCGCGGCGGACCCGGGCGACGATTTCCCACCTTTGAGCCAGGTCCGGGTCCAGGTACTCCTCCTTGACGGGCACGAAGAGATCCGCGTGTACACTGGGCGCCCGGTCCGAAGGAGGCATGTAGGCCCAGATTTCATCGGCCGTGAAGGACATGACCGGCGCCATCAGGCGTACCAGCGCCTCCAGGATCTCGTGCATGGCGGTCTGGGCGGAGCGGCGAAGCGCCGATTTCGGAGGCGAGACATACAGGCGGTCCTTGAGGATGTCCAGGTAGAAGGAGGAGAGGTCCAGGACGCAGAAGTTGTGGAGACCATGGTAGACGGCGTGAAACTCGTACTGGTCGTAAGCCCTGAGCAGCCTGCGTGAGGTCTCCTGGAGACGGTGGAGGGCCCACCGGTCCAGCTCGTCCATGTCGTCGTACTCGACGCGGTCGCTCGAGGGATCGAAGTCGTACAGGTTGCCCAGGAGGTAGCGGCAGGTGTTCCGAATGCGGCGATAGGCGTCCGTGAGCCGATCGAGGATCTCCCGGGAAAGCCTGATGTTGTCGCGGTAGTCCTCGGCCGATACCCAGAGGCGGATGATCTCGGCGCCGTACTTCTCGGTGAGCTCGTTCGGTGAGACCACGTTGCCGGCGGACTTGTGCATGGCCTTACCGGTCCCGTCCACCACGAACCCGTGGGTGAGGACCCCCCTGTAAGGGGCCTCCCCCCGCGTGCCCACGGAGCAGAGGAGCGAGCTGTGAAACCAGCCGCGGTGCTGGTCGCTGCCCTCCAGGTAGAGATCCGACGGGCTGTCCAGGTAGTCCCGCGCCTCCATCACGGCGGCGTAGCTGACGCCCGAGTCGAACCAGACGTCCAGGATGTCGGTCTCCCTGAAGAACCGTGTCCCCTTGCAGTGAGGGCACGTGGTGCCCGGGGGCAGGAGGGACTCCGTCGTCTCGGAGAACCAGACGTCCGCACCGGACGCCTCCACCATCCCGGCCACGTGCTCGATGATCTCCTCCGAGACCACGACCTTTCCGCAGTCCCCGCAGTAGAAAAGGATCAAAGGCACGCCCCAGGCTCGCTGCCTGGATATGCACCAGTCCGGGCGGTTGGCGATCATGCTGAAGATCCGCTCCTCGCCCCAGGAGGGGATCCAGCGTACCCGCCGGATGGCTTCCAGGGCCTTTTCCCGCAGATCGTTCCGGGACATGCTGATGAACCACTGCTCGGTGGAGCGGAAGATCACGGGCTTCTTGCAGCGCCAGCAGTGGGGGTAGTCGTGGGTGATGGCCTCCTCTTTCAGAAGGGCGCCCGCCTCCTTCAACCTCCGGTTCACCTCGGGGTTGGCGTCGAACACGTTCATGCCGCTGAAGGGCGCCGCCTCGTCCGTGAAGCGGCCGGCGTCGTCCAGGGGGGAGTAGATCTCGAGCCCGTACTTGAGCCCGGTCTCGTAGTCCTCACGCCCGTGACCGGGCGCCGTGTGCACGCAGCCGGTCCCTGCCTCCAGGGTCACGTAGGGCGCCAGGACCACCACGGACTCGCGGTCGTACAAAGGATGCTTTGCCTTCAGGTTCTCGAGGTCGGGCGCGCGGAGCTCCTCGAGGACCTTGTAGCCGGTGATCCCGAACGCGTCCATGCAGACTGCGGTGAGGCCCTCGGCCAGGATCAGGACCTCGTCCCCGCCCGCGTCGACGGCCACGTAGTCGAAGTCCGGGTGCAGAGCGATGGCCAGGTTGGCCGGGATGGTCCAGGGCGTGGTGGTCCAGATCACAAAGGAGACCTTCTTGCCCTTCAGGGAAGGGTACTGCTCCGAAAGGTCTGAGACGGCCGGGAACTTCACGAAGATGGAGGGCGAGGTGTGGGGGCCGTACTCCACCTCGGCCTCGGCCAGGGCCGTCCGGCAGGAGGTGCACCAGTAGATGGGCTTCTTGCTTCGGATGAGCCCGCCGTTCATGGCGAACTTCCCGAACTCCCGTACGATGGTCGCCTCGTAGCCGTGGTTCATGGTCAGGTAGGGGTTCTCCCACTCGCCCAGGACGCCGAGCCGCTTGAACTCGTTTCTCTGGATGTCGATGAACTTCTCGGCGTACTCGCGGCAGAACCGCCTGACCTCGACCTGGGTCATCCCGGCCTTTTTCTCGCCCAGCTCCGTGTCGACCTTGTGCTCGATGGGCAGACCGTGGCAGTCCCAGCCCGGAACGTAAGGCGCGTCGAATCCGGCCATCTGGCGGCACTTGATAATGATATCCTTGAGGACCTTGTTGAAGGCGGTGCCCATGTGAATGTGGCCGTTGGCATAGGGAGGGCCGTCGTGGAGCATGAAGCGCTTCCGCCCCTTGGAGGATGCCCGGATCGTGGCGTAAAGGTTCTCCCGGTCCCACTTTTCGATCATCTCCGGTTCGCGCTTGACAAGGTTCGCCCTCATGGGGAAGGGCGTGCCGGGCAGGTTGAGCGTTTTCTTGTAGTCCATGAATCGTGCCTCCGAGGGATGAAATCGAACTTTTCTGACTACCAGATGGCTCGGGTGAAGTCAATTTTCTTATCCCGGCACCGGTCCGGCAAAACCCCCTTGACAGCCCCGCCCGGATGAACTATATTCCCAATAATGAATTTAATTGGGAGAGTCGTCATGAAGGATTTCATTCGGGTCATGAAGGCCCTGGCCGAGCCCAGCCGGGTCAAGATCGTCAAGATGCTCCAGCGTAAATCCATGTGTGTCTGCGAGCTTCAGGATGCGCTCGGGATTGCCCAGTCCAGTGTTTCCAAGCATTTGAAAATACTGGAAGACGCCGGTGTTGTGGATCACGAGAAGGACGGATTGTGGGTCAACTATTATCTCGCGGACGGGACGAGATCCCCTTATGCCTCCACGCTCCTGGGCAACCTTCGACACTGGCTGGAAGAGGATCCCGAGGTCAGGGAGCTCGTGGAACGACTCCCCGGCATTCGGAGAGAGGATATCTGCTGCAAGCGTGTGGCATGATTTGTGGATCCCTGAAAATCGCCGGATTGCGATGTCTGCACTTCTCCGGAGTCCGTAGCCATGAAAGAGCGAACAAAGCCGCTGGTGATCGGCGGTGTGATGGGGTGAAGAAGACGGGGGTTTTCTGCTCCATCGTGGTCGTCTTGAGCACCTTCGCCGGAATGATGTGGGTGGATGATCGCGTGAGGAGGCCGGTGAGACCCTCATGAGAATTCCGGAAAGGCTCGCCGGGCTGTTTTTGTAACGAGGATGAGTCGCGACACCTGAACAATAATGATTGTATGGAGGAGGACCATGGAAATCAAAGTACTGGGCCCCGGCTGCCCGAAATGTGAGCAGACGGAAAAGAACGTGAACGAGGCCGTTTCCGAGTCCGGAGTGGACGCGGATGTAGAGAAGGTGGCCGGTGCCATGGAAATCGCAAAGTACGGGGTTTTCGGCACCCCGGCCGTGGTCGTGGACGGAGAGGTCAAGAGCGTTGGAAAGATACCCACGAAGGATGAAATCAAGGCTTGGATCACAAAGGAGTAAGCGACATGAAAACAGAGGAGAATCACAGGGACAAGATCCGCGGCCTGGTCATGGAAAAGTACGCACAGGTCGCCCGGGGTACCGGCGGCGGGTGCGCCTCCTCCTGCTGCGGCGATACGACGTCTCTCGAAGCGATCAGCGAGTATGGAGAAACGCTTGACTATGATAGGGAGGATCTCCTCCTGGCCCCGGGCGAAGCCAATCTCGGGCTGGGATGCGGAAACCCCATAGGCATGGCCGATTTGAAACCCGGAGAAACGGTGCTGGACCTCGGAAGCGGCGCCGGGTTCGACGCCTTCCTGGCGGCCGGGAGGGTGGGAAGCTCGGGCAGGGTGATCGGGGTGGACATGACGCCGGAGATGGTTGAAAAAGCCACTCAAAATGCCGAAAAATTGGGCCTGTCCAATGTCGATTTTCGGCTGGGAACCATCGAAGAGCTCCCGGTCTCCGACGGCTCCGTCGATCTGGTCATCTCCAACTGCGTGATCAACCTTTCTCCGGACAAGTCGGCCGTTTTCCAGGAGATGCACCGCTGTCTCAAGCCAGGTGGCCGCATCCTGATTTCCGACATCCTTCGAAGCGGAGAGCTTCCCGAGGAGATCCGGAACGACCCGGAAGCCTATACCGGCTGAGTGGCCGGGGCCATTTCACCCGGTGAGGTGAAAAGGATCCTCTCTGATCTGGGGTTTCAGGGAATCGACATTGTGCCGAAGGAGCAGAGCAGTGAGATCATCAAAGGATGGAATATTGGTGAACATGCTGAAAAGGTAGTATTTTCGGCCTACATCAAGGCTTGTAAGTAGCGTGGGAACCTCGTGCAGGAAAACCTGACACCCTCCGAGGCCACCCCGGCGGAAGGCCGTGCGCCCGGAGGGATCCCGGTCAAAGGCATGCCCACCCTGCTGGACCTGGGCGCCGATCAATGCATGCCCTGCAAGATGATGGTGCCGGTGCTGGAAACGGTGGAGAAGAAATACAAGGGCAGGGCGGGGCACGGCCCCGGCCGTCCTGACGGCACAAAGGTCAAGGTCATCGGCCCGGACGACGTCATGGCCGAGCTTCATCCCGTCCTCTGAGCTCGCTTGCAGAGAGTATTGCCGTGTCCTTTTGAAGCAATACAGGAAGCATATCGGGCAGCGAAATGAGAGATCATAAGTATCTGTTATTGCACATTTTAGAAAGTTGCCTTGCAATATAATCAATCAGAGCAGAGAATTTTCTTGACTTCTTCTGGAATAATGCCTAAATTGTAGTTGATCAACTAAGTTCTGTTTTATTATGGAACGGTTTCTTTCTGAAGGTACAATCCATTCTGAGAATGGCATCCTCCAGTTTGAGACGTTGAAATTTTAAGGAAAGGAGGATGTGGTCATGACGAATGGAACTGTCAAGTGGTTTAACGACCGAAAAGGTTTCGGATTCATTGAGCAGGAAGTTGGTGATGATGTGTTTGTTCATCATTCAGCCATCAATGCCAGCGGTTTTAAGTCCCTCAAAGAAGGCGATCGGGTTAGTTTTGACATAGAGCAAGGACCGAAAGGCCCTTCTGCTGCGAATGTTACTGTAATCTAGCGCGATGTCTCGAGCAAAATCGGCGTCCCCTCCATACCGGCGGGGGCGCCTTTTTATTGGTGAATGATTTCAAACGAAACAGAAGGGTTGTGGGGGATCTGCCCTCGGAATATCAATAGGTTATAGCGTACCCAGCGGCGGGTGAGCAGGTTTTTGCGAATCCGTCAACATGGCGTGGGCGAACTCTATGATGAAGTCCCTCTGCTGCCGGGTTGCGTAACCGGCGCACGGGCACCGCATGTCCTCCAGGCTGCGGAGAAAGAACTCGAGCTTGATCCAGTCCTCGCCCAGCTCGATGGCGAAGACGTGAGGGCGGCATTTCCGGTGTGCATACTGCTGCTCGCTCAGGATGTCCTCGGGGACCCGGCCCCAGAAGACCCCCTCCAGGGCGCTTCGCATGGCGTTTCGATTCAGGAAATCCGCGATCCCGGAGATGTCCCGCCTCGACAGCTCATCGATCAGGTAGGCCCTCATGAGACCTCGTCCCCGCCGCGGGATTCGAACCGCCGGCCCCCCAGGAAAGCATCCACCACCGCGTAGATCCAGACGGCGAGGAACAGCGCTCCCAGGACCCAGAGGGTGGTGAAGTCGGATGTGCGCAGCTCCTG
>JAIPEI010000019.1 GCA_021737245.1 Deltaproteobacteria bacterium
CATCGCCCTGTTCTTCATCCTGGCCGTCCGTCCTTTCCGGAGATGGCTGAGCCAGGCCGGCCAGCAGCAGGTGCTCCTGCGACAAGGCTCGGAGGCCCCCCAGCTGGAGGGTGGAGGCGGCCCGGAGAAGGAGCAGCAAACCCAGCTCCTCGAGCTGACCAAGAAGAACCCGGAGATGGCGGCCGAGATCATTCGAACCTGGCTGAGTGAAGGGAGCGCTTGACCGTGGACCTGATCAAAGGGTTGACAGGACCGCGAAAGGCCGCCGTCCTTCTCATGGTGATGGGCGAGTCGTTCACCACCCATGTGTTCAAGCACCTCGACGAGCATGAGGTGAAGGTCATCGGCGAGCACATGGCCCAGATCAAAAGTGTGGACACACAGTTGATCGCTTCCATCATGGACGAGTTCTTCGCCGCCTGCCGTGAAAGCAGCGTTCTGGGGGTGAGCGGGTCGAGCTTCTTCAAGAAAACCGTGAGCCAGGCATTCGATTCCAGGAAGGCCGACTCCCTCCTGAGCGAGTTCACCACCCAGGACGGGCATCGCCCCTTTGAGATGCTCCGCAGCCTCAGCCCTCAAGTCCTGGCCAACCTGCTGAGGGACGAGCATCCCCAGACCGTGGCGCTCATCCTCGTGAACCTGAGCCACCAGACCGCAGCCGAGGTCATCCAGCTCCTCCCGGAGGCCGTTCAGAGCGAGGTGGTCGTCCGGATCGCCGAGCTCGACAACGTTCCGGACGAGATCGTGGACGAGATCCAGGAGGTGATCGTGGAGCAGATCGCCGATATCGGGAATGAATCGAATGAAAAGCTCGGCGGCATCCAGGCGGCGGCCGAGATCATGAACCAGGTCGACCAGAAGACGGAGACCTCCATCCTCGAACGCATCGAAGCGGACCGTGAGGAGCTGGCCGAGGAGATCCGGCAGTCCATGTTCGTGTTCGAGGATCTCATTCACCTCGACGACCGGTCCATCCGCACGCTGCTCAAGGAGATCAGCAACGACGAGCTCATCCTGGCCCTCAAGACCGCCAGCGAGGGGCTGGCGGACAAGATCTTCGGGAACGTCAGCCAGAGGGCCGCACAGATGATGAAGGAGGACATGGAGGTGATGGGTCCGGTCAGGCTGCGGGATGTGGAGCAGGCTCAGCAGAACATCCTGAAGACGGCGAGGAGGCTCGAAGAGGAGGGCAAGATCGTTCTCGGCGGCAAGGGAGGGGACGATGTCCTGGTCTAACGTCATCAAGAAGGGAGAGGAGATCCAGTTCAACATCCATTCCTACGAAGCCGAGTCGCTGGTCCGGGAAGACGAAGACCCCGCATCGCAACCTCGACCAAGCACCGGAGCGCTGGTTCTGCCGGGAGGACCGCTGCCCCGATCGAAGGACGGAAACGGGCACGAAGAAACCGAGAGCGCCGAGGAAAGGCTCGCCCGCCTGGAGCGGGAAGCCTACGAGAAGGGGTTCGAGCAGGGACGGAAAGACGGCCTGGAGCTGGAGACCAAGCAGATCGAGGAGCAGCGGCATCAGATGGAGGCCCTTTTCTCGGAACTCCGCGGCCTGAAATCCTCCCTGTTCCGCGAGGCCGAGCAGGAAGCCGTGACCCTGAGCGTCCGCATCGCGAAACGAATCCTGCGGGAGGAAATCCGCACGGATCCGGCCGTCATCCACAGGACCGTCAGGGCCGCCCTCGACTTTGTCACGGATCGCAGCCGCCTCGCGATCACCGTCCATCCCGAGGACATGGAGGAGATCCGCAAGATCCTGCCTGAGCTCGCCTCCATGACGGAAGGCGGGCGATTCCAGGTGAAGGAGGACGAAGCGGTGGATCGAGGCGGATGCGTGCTCGAGACCGGCTTTGGAACGATCAGGGCAACAATCTCCGAGCAGCTGGCCGTCATCGACAAGGTGATCGACCAGGCCTTCGCCGCGGGCAAAGGGGACGAGCCGTGAACCTGGACCTGACCGGCTACCTGGCAGCGGTGGACGCCGCCCGAACCATCACCATGGAGGGGCGCATCACCAAGGTCGTGGGTACGGTTCTGGAAGCCAGCGGGCCGGCCATGCCGGTCGGGGCCGTCGGCCGCGTGACCCCCGTCAGAGAGAGGGGTAAGGCCGTGCCGGTCGAGGTGGTCGGGTTCCGGGAGGACCGGGTCCTCCTCATGCCCCTGGGCAAGGCCGACGGAATCGAGCCGGGAAGCACCGTGATCGCCGACCGGTACACGGCGGCCGTGGGGGTGAGTTCGGACATGCTGGGACGGGTTCTGGACGGCCTGGGAAACCCCCTGGACGGCGGGCCGGCCGTCGCCCCGGACTGTGAGATACCCCTGTACGCCGAACCCGTCAACCCCCTCCATCGGACCCGAATCTCCGAACCCCTGGACGTGGGCGTGCGCTCCATCAACTGCCTGACCACGCTTGCGAAGGGACAACGGGCCGCCATCATGGCGGGATCCGGCGTCGGGAAAAGCGTTCTTCTCGGAATGATGGCCCGGTATACCTCTGCGGACGTGAACGTCATCGGGCTCATCGGAGAGCGGGGACGGGAGGTTCGGGAGTTTATCGAGCGGGACCTCGGAAAAGAGGGTCTCGAGCGCTCCGTGGTGGTGGTGGCCACCTCCGACTCCTCCCCCCTCGCCCGCATCAGGGGGGCCTACTTCGCCTCTGCGGTGGCCGAGTTTTTCCGGGACCGGGGCAAGGACGTCCTGCTCATGATGGACTCGGTCACGCGGTTCGCCATGGCCGCGCGCGAGGTCGGGCTCGCGGCCGGTGAGCCGCCCACGAGCAAAGCCTATCCGCCCAGCACCTTTGCGCACCTCCCCCGCTTGCTCGAGCGTGCCGGCACGAGCTTCAAGCGAGGGTCCATCACCGGCATCTACACCGTCCTGGTCGAGGGCGACGACATGAACGAGCCTATCGCCGACGCGGTACGCTCCATCGTGGACGGACACATCGTCCTGGACAGGGACCTGGCCTCCCGAGGCCACTACCCGGCCGTGAACGTGCTCTCCAGCGTGAGCCGGCTCATGTCCGAGGTGGCCTCTCCCGACCACCGGAAGCGCGCCTTGGAGTTCCGCGGCCTCCTGGCCGACTTCGCCAGGATCGAAGATCTCGTCCATGTAGGGGCCTACGAAAAGGGGGTCAACGATCGAACCGACTACGCTCTCGAGATGATCGACGATTTGAACGCGTTTCTCAACCAGGACGTGGACACCCGGGCCGGCATGGAAGAGGGCCTCGGGGAAATGACCAGGCTGCTCACCGTGCGAAAGATCGGACGTTGAGCCGGGGCGCACAGGCCCCCCATGAACAGGCGTGATGGGATTCTCTTTTCGACTCGAAGCGCTCCTCAAGTACAGGGCCCACCGCAAGGAGCGGGCCGAGGTCGAGCTCGGCCGGGCGAGGAAAAGGCTGAACGAAGCCCGCGAAGCGCTGGAAGCGTTGCAGAACCGACTGCTTGAGGCCGGCGAGGAGCTTCGGCTATCCCTGAGGGGGCGAGCGTCCGCAAATTTCATTCGAAGCCACGCGGATTTCGTCTCCGGGCTCGAGCGGCGCATCCTGGCCGGGGAAGCGGAGGTCGCCCGCCGGCGGGGCGATGTCCGGGACCGGGTGAAGGAGGTCCTGGAGCGGACACGGGAGGTGCGGATCGTTGAGAAGCTCGAGGAAAGGGACCACCAGGCATGGCTCAGGGAAGAACAACGACAGGAACAGAACGTTCTGGACGAGATCGCCGTAATCCGTCACGGGAGGACATTCGCGTGAAATCCGGAAGACTCTTTGTGCCGGCCGCTGCAGTCTTCACCCTGCTCATCCTTCTGAAAATCCTGGTGAGCGGCCTGTTCCTGAGCGGGATCCCGCTCGATCTCACGAGCACGGTGGCCCTCGCGGACGAGGCCGGGCAGGAGCCCACTCTCTCCGTGGAAAAGGAGCAGGCGCTGATGAAGAAGGAGGAGCGCCTCCGGGAGTGGGAGGAGGAGCTTCAGAAGCGGGAGCAGCAGATCCTTCCCCTTCAAAAGGAGATCGACCGGAAGATGGCCGAGCTCGAGGATATTCAGGCCAACCTGACCGCGTTCGCCAAGAAGCTGGCGGAGCGGGAAAAGGCCCTCAACGACACCAAGGTCCAGCACCTGGTGTCGCTCTACCAGGCCATGGAGCCCGAGCGCGCCGCGGCCATCATGGGCAAGCTCGACATCCCCACCGTGGTCCGCATCCTCGGCAACATGCGGGGCAAGAACGCCGGGCAGATCCTCGCCTCCATGTCTCCTGAGCGGGGCGCGGCCATCAGCGAGCAGCTGAGCCGGACCGAGTAAGCGCCGGATGTCGTGTCCTACTTCCGCTGCCCCAACTTTCGGCCAGGCCTGAACCGCCGTGATTCGTGGTTCTTTCCTGGTTTCCCGCGCTCCTTTGCCTCGAATCCCGGAGCTCCGAAGCAGCATCTTTACATGGGCAATCCCAGGGAAAAGGTCCCGAGAACGTGCCGCGGTCCGCACCTGGAGCGCAGGCACCGGCGGCTTTGCTCAAGGAGCGATGCATTGAGACCCGGCCTGGACTCGGGCCGGCGGTCTCTGACGTACCACACCTGCATGCGAGGCGTCTCCCGAAACCGACTCGATCCGAATTCCCGAAGGTGCAGAACCTATCCGAAGCCGACTGTCTCCGCTCAGGGCGACCGATGAAGACTCCAAGGCACTCTCAGAGCGACGGCGGGTAAAGTCGCCGGGGACTGCGCGGAATGCGCCTGTTGCAGGGAGATCCGGAGCTCCGAAGCAGCATCTTTACATGGGCAATCCCAGGGAGGAGATACGGCAATTTTTGCCTTCGCCCCGCCAACCCTGGCAATTCCTTCCTTCCGCCCAAGGCTCCGCCCGCCCTTCTTGCGGAAATAAACGCCATTATATCATCCGGTTAAGCAAAGAAGAGGATTGTGGCACACCGGTTGCTCTTCACCACGGCGCCGACTCTTCAATCACACGACAGGGGACAAGCCATGAACACCTTTTCACCCCAGATCAGCCTTCCCGTGAACCCGTCGGGCGGAGGAGGCTTCAACCGCAAGGCGACCCCGGGTGACGTCGGTGACAGTCTCTTCAATAATTTTCTCCAGCAGGTCGACGAGCAGGATGACGACGGGGTGCTGACCTGGCTTCCCCTCGCAGTGAGCCGGGACGATTCAGGAGGAGGTGCGGGAAAAGGCCTCGCGGTCCTCGGACTCGACGCGGACCGGGTCATGGTGTCGGGGAACGATCTCTCAAAGCTCGCCCGGGTCCTGGAACGGCAGGGGTTCTCCTCCAAGGAGATTCACGACCTGCTCCAATCCCTTGCCGACAAGAACGGCGACATCCGCGTGGGCCGCCTGCTCGCCAAGCTCCGCGCCCTGTTCCAGGAAAAGACCGAGACCGCCTCCTCCCATGTGGTGAACCGCAGAGACATACCCCGCCTGGAGGAGGCCCTGTTCAAGATGGGTTTGGGGGCGGGGGAGGTTCGAGAGGCCGTGGAGAAGGCCGGGAACACGAATGGAGACCTGTCAGTCAGAGGCTTCATTTCCGCGCTCCGCAACCATTTCCCCGATCTCACCGCGGAAATGGAAAAAAGGCTTCAAGGCGTTGTGCAGCAGGAGACGGGCATCCGTTTCCGCTCGAACGACCTCCGGCAGATCGTCAAGGATGGTGGCCTGGAGGCGGAGCTCAACCGCCTGACCGGGAATGCATCGGAGGCGGCCCGGGATGCCGCAAAAAAGGAGATCGCCGCCCTCATGCAGGAAAGGGGGATTCCACTGGAGGATGTGAAGCGGTTCCTGGAATCCCTGCGCATCCGGCAAACCGGCTCGCAGGACTCCTTGAACTCCGGGTGGCGTCAAGGCGCGGCAGAGCAGAAGAACCCATCTCCGCCGGGCGGCGATCCGTCGGTCCGGGTCTACATCCGCCGGGACGGTGCGGATTGGGAGCAGGGGGGATGGAAGGGGCGCATCCTCGACATCCTGAACCGGCAGGATACGCTGGCGGGACGACGGACCGGAACCGAAAACGGGGGAGGAAAGACGGCCTCCTTTCAGGAGCTGGCAAGAATGCTGGAGGACGCACTGTCAGGCCGTAACGCGTCCAAGCAGAAGGGAGAGAAGGCGGGGCAGGCGCCGTTTCCCTGGACGGATCGAAAACCCCTTGCAGGGGGGAACGGGGAAAGCCCCTCACCGTCCTCCGCCGAGGGGGGGAAGGCCTCTTCAAAAACCGGGGTCCATCGCAGCGATACCTCAGCTGAATCCACACAGTCACGCTCCCCATCGGGAGCCGAGTTCTCCCTCTCCCGGGCCGACAGAACATCCGCCCCGCAGCAGGCCGGCGCGGTGCGGGCGACGGCCGCCGCCGTCAACCTTCCGGAGCCCCTCCCGAAAATCGTCGATCGCATGATCTGGATGGTGCGCGCCGGAGAGCAGACGAGCAGGATCCAGATCTCACCGCCGGACCTTGGACGACTCGAGCTGGACATCGTCATCCGGCAGGGGCATCTGCACGCGAACCTGAACGCGGAAAACCCGGCGGTAAAGGAGCTGATCGAGGCCAACCTCCAGCAGCTCAAGCAGCAGTTGAACAACCTGGGCCTGGTGGTGGAACGGTTCGAGGTGGCCGCCGGATTGAGCGATCGTCGCTTTGCGGAAAGCCAGGCCCAGTTCAACGGCAGGAAAGGTCGAAACGCTCAGGGCCGGACTCCGGGAGCGGGCGCCGGGGACGACAATGCCCCGCCCGTCCGCGCGGTTCACAGGCCCAACGGAGGCCTCTACCGAATCGACCTTCATGTCTGACCCCGGGCACGCAGCCGCAATCTTCGCCCGCCGGAGGCACCCGTCGGGCGACCGAGCAGGAGGAATGAAAGGAGCAGGCAATGGACATCTCCTCAATCAGCGGGGTCTCCATGGTGGAGGAACCCGGTTCGTACGCAGAGAGCGGCTCGAACGAGGTGGATCGGGACGCTTTCATCAAGATGTTCCTGGCGCAGCTGAAGCACCAGGACCCCCTCAACCCCATGGACGGTTCGGAGTTTGCGGCGCAGCTCGCCCAGTTCAGCAGCCTGGAGCAGCTCTACAATGTGAACGAGTCGCTGGACGGACTCACGACGCTTCAGCAGGATCGGTCCCAGTACGAGGTGCTGAACCTGATGGGCCGGGAGATCACGGCCGAAGGCGCCTACCTGTCCCTGGACTCCGAAGGGTCGACCCGGGGAGGATTCGAGCTGGAAACGGACGCCGAATGCGCGGTCTTGATCTCGGATGAGAACGGCACACCCGTCCGGAGCCTCCCGCTCGGCTACCTGAAATCCGGAACCCACGAGTTCGAGTGGGACGGAGAGAGCGGGTCGGGCACGAGCCTGCCCGGCGGTGTCTACCAGTTCAAGGTCACCGCCGTGACTCCCTATGGAGAGCAGGCGGAGACGACCTCCCGCATGGTGGGACGCGTGGACAGGATCAAGCTGGAGGAGGGAACGTCCACCCTGTTCATGGGCGAGATCCCGGTGAAGCTTGCGTCGGTGCTGGACATTCGAAGCGCCGAGGGAAAGGGCACGACCGAACCGGCCGACACGGTCGACACCACCACCGGGGAGGTAGGGATTTAGGGCGCCGCGCCGGCCCGCTGCGCAGCCGTGAACCCCCCCGAACGGGGACGATATCAGCAACGCTTTCATCAACCAGACAGGAGGACAACATCATGGCACTTTCCAGCGCACTCTTCTCCGGAATCACCGGCCTGAGCTCCCTGGGCCAAGCTATGCAGGTCATCGGCGACAACATCGCCAACGTGAACACCGTGGGGTTCAAGTCCAGCACCTACACATTCCAGGACCTGCTGAGCCAGGCCGTGGCCACCCAGGCGGGGACCAGCCAGGTGGGCAAGGGCGTCACACTCAGCGACATCTACCAGAGCTTTCAGCAGGGCTCCTTCGAAACCACCTCGAGCACCACGGACCTCGCCATCGGCGGTTCGGGGTTCTTCGAGCTGCGCGAGGCCGAAAGTACCAACATGTTGCTCTCGCGGGCCGGCAACTTCCGGTTCGACAAGGACGGCTACCTGGTCAACCCGGAGGGATACGTGGTGCAGGGATGGGAGCTGAACGACGACGGCGAGGACATCAGCTCCACCACGGACATCCGGCTGGACTCGTTCACCTCCCCGCCCAGTGCCAGCGACGAGATCCAGCTCATCCTGAACCTCGACGAGTCCGAGACAGAGGCCAGCACCGGGACCCTGGAGGACGCCTGGGTCCCCTTCGACGGGACCAGCTACACGGCCAGCGCCATGGGGGAGAATCAAAGCCTCTACCAGACATCCATCAAGGTCTACGACAACCTCGGCGCCACGCACGACATCACGGCCTACTTCGACAAGACCGGCACGGATCACGTTTGGGAGTACGTTTTGACCTGTAACCCCCTCGAGGACGAGCGCTCGGGGTTCGATGCCGGGGACAACCGCTATGCCCGGGGACTGCTCGGAAGAGGGACCATCACCTTCGAGGAGAGCTCGGGGAAAATCGGCGACCTGACCCTGGAGCTATGCGACGGCCATGACGGCACAGACCCCACCTTCACCGGCGGGGTTCTGGACGCCGACGATGTCAATGCGAGCGGCTACCTCGAGTTCGACACGGAGTTCATTGCGGGAGAGTCACAGGCGATCGCCTTGAACTTCGGATCCTTCTCGGATGGCACGAACTGGGCCCCCGATTCCCTGACCACCACCCAGTTCTCCAAGGCCTCCACCACCGTGTTCCAGAGCTCCACGGGATACGGGGCGGGCGACCTCCAGGGCGTGAATGTGGACGTGGACGGCGTCATCACGGGCATCTACTCCAACGGCGAGGTCATTCCCCTCTACCGGGTGGCCGTGGCCGACGTGGTCAACCCCGTCGGTCTCGAGAAGGTGGGCGGGAACCTTTACAAGACCACCCGCCTGAGCGGTGAGGCCCCGACCTACCACCCCGGCACCAACGGAACCGGGAACATCGCGCCCAACTCATTGGAGCAGTCCAACGTGGACATCGCGAACGAGTTCGTCAAGATGATCACCACCCAGCGCGGCTTCCAGGCCAACGGAAAGATCATCACCGTGACGGACCAGATGCTCGCGGAGCTGATCAACCTGAAGCGCTAGAAACCCTTCCCCGTGGCGCGGCGGGAAGACCTCCCCGCCGCGCCCGAAGGCCTCCCGTGTACCGTCAATATCTTGACTTGGCATCACGGCGCCCGCCCCCGTTACCGGAGGGCCAACGGCCCGCCGCCCGCTGGAACCCCGATCCGGCAAAGAGATACGCGGGTCGGGACATGAACCGATAAAATACCGGCGAACGTCCTTCCGTTCGAGATTGCCGACATATCGTTTCATTTCAAATGCTTGCCGGGACACGGAAACCGTTTCCGCCTTCCGGGCGAACTGCGTCGGGTTGAATGGCACAGAGGTTGCTTTCCTATGGAGCGATCACAACGGAAACGCCTTCGGAGTTGAAGCCCCATGGATATCGCAACACTGATCGGGATCTGCACCGCCTTCGCCCTCGTCGTCGGCGCCATCCTGATGGGCAGCAGCCTCACGCTGTTCATCAACATTCCCGGCCTGATGATCGTCGCCGGAGGCACGCTCGGCGCGACCATGATCAACTACCCCCTGCCCGACATCCTCAAGGTGTCGAAGGTGGTCAAGAACGCCTTCTTTCACCGCAAGCAGACCGTGAAAGAGCTGATCGGCGAGTTCGTGACGCTGGCGGGCACGGCCAGAAGGGAAGGGATTCTCGCTCTCGAATCGAGCATCGGGGACATGAGGGACGAGTTCATGCGCAAGGGGCTGCAGCTGTCCATCGACGGCCTCGAGCCCAGCTCCATCAAGGAGATCCTGAGCACGGAGATCGATTCCATCCAGGACCGTCACAAGCTGGGAGCGGAGATCTTCACCACCCTCGGGACCTTCTCCCCGGCTCTCGGTATGATCGGCACCCTGATCGGTCTGGTCCAGATGCTTCAGACCATGGACGACCCGAGCACCATAGGGCCTGCCATGGCCGTAGCCCTCCTGACCACGTTTTACGGCGCCCTGATGGCGAACGTGGTGTTCCTGCCCATCGCCGGAAAGCTTCGAAACCGGAGCAGCGAGGAGGTCATGGCCAAGGAGCTCATGGCCGAAGGCATCATGTCCATCGCCAAGGGCGACAACCCCAGGCTGCTGGAACAGAAGCTCAACGCGTTTCTGGCTCCTCAGCTGCGGGAGTCCGTGTTCGAATGACCGGCTCCGGCCTCGGGAGACGGCCTTCCGACCCCTCCCTGAACAGATCCGGGTCCGGGAAACGACGTCGAAGGGAGCATGATTCATGGCAGAGCAAGCGGAAACCCCCGTCGCGGGGGCGGGCGGGGGGAATAAGGGCATTCCCGTCAAGGTGATTGTTGCGATATTCGGTCTCTTACTCCTGCTCGGCGGGGTCGGCCTGGTCCTCAAATCAGGGGTCATCGGTCAGCTCGGCGTCGGGGGAGAGGAAACGCGGGGCGCCGAAGCGAAAAAGGGCGCCGCCTCGGACATGGGGCCCATCTATTCTCTGGAGACCTTCGTCGTCAACCTGGCCGACGAACGGGGAAAGAAGTACCTGAAGACCAGGCTCGAGCTGGAGCTCGACGGCGACATGGTCGTCACCGAAATCGACCAGCGGCTCCCCCAGTTCAGGGACACCATCCTGACCATCTTGAGCAGCAAGTCTTTCGAGGATGTCCGGCAGCTGGAGGGCAAGTATCAGCTCAGGGCGGAAATCATGACCATGCTCAATCAGTTCCTGAACTCCGGAAAAATCACGAACATCTATTTCACGGAATTTATCGTGCAGTAAAGGCAGGAGCGTGCCGGCTCCTGCGCGGAAGGATTGAACCTTGAGCCAGCTTCTTTCCCAGGAAGAGGTCGACGCCCTTCTCAACGGGCTGGACACCGGCGAGATCGAGACCGAGCGGGAGTCCGACGAGCCCGAAGGGGAGCTCGAACTCTTCGACTGGACCACCCAGGAACGGGACGTCAAGGGCAACATGCCTCTTCTCGGCGTGGTGAACAACCGCTTTTCCCAGAAGATGAAAAGCGCCCTGTCCACCTCCATTCGAAAGGTGGTCGAGGTCTCGCAGGGCCCGCTCGAAATGATCAAGTTCATACACTTCAAGCAGTCCCTGCCGATCCCCACGAGCCTTCACCTCTTCAAGATGGATCCGCTGAGGGGCACCGGCATCCTGGTTATCGAAAGCCACCTCGTGTTCAACCTGGTGGAGGCCTTTTTCGGAGGGCGGGGCACGGGCTCCACGAAGGTGGAGGGGAGAGACTTCACCCCCATCGAGAGCAAGATCATCGAAAAGGTGGTCCACATCGCATTGACCAACCTCATGGACGCCTGGGAAGACATCCATCCCATCAAGACGGAGTTCATCCGCTCGGAGAGCAACCCCATGGTGGTCAACGTGGAACGGCCCGAGGAGTACCTGGTGTCGGTCAAGTTCGACATCGAGCTGACCAAGCCCCTCGGTTCCGTCACACTCTGCATCCCCTACTCCTCCTTCCAGCCGATCCGCCACAAGCTGGCCGGTGGATACCAGAAGGACGAGGAGGGACAGGCGGATCCGTTCTGGATCAACAACCTTCGCGAGCGCCTGAAGGAGACGTCGCTCGAGCTAACCGTGGACCTGGGCTCCACGCAGCTCTCCATCCGCGACCTGCTCAACCTGAAAGAGGGCGACATTCTCGTCCTGGACAAATCCTACAAGACCCCTCTCACGGCCCACGTGGACGGAATCCCGAAGTTCCAGGGATACGCCGGGAGGGCCCGGAATCGGAAGGTGTACAAAATCGAAGAGGCCGTGACGCTGGCGGCCTGAACCGAAGTTCCACACCGCCTGGAGACGCTCGGAAGGGTGTGGAGGAAACGAGGACGACCCATGTCGGAAGAAAGCAGGGAATGGAGCGAAGCGGAAGAGACCGGGAGCGGGACGGCTGCCATGGCCCAGGACGTCGATTTTGCAGACATGGAGCCGGGCATCCACGAGGATGAAGAACCCCATGGCATGGAGTTCCTGCTCGACATCCCCCTGGACATCACGGTGGAGCTCGGGAGAACGCGCATGCCGATAGGCGACCTGCTCAAGCTGAGCCAGGGATCCGTGGTCGAGCTGAACAAGCTCATCAATCAACCCCTGGACATCTTTGTAAACCAGAAGCTAATGGCCCAGGGGGAGGTTGTGGTGGTCAACGAGAAGTTCGGCGTGCGACTCTCCCACATTATCAGCCCCGGCGAACGCGTCAAGAGCCTGACTTGACGAGCAGGACCCATTTCAAAGGAGGACGAACCCATTGGAGGCGGATCTGGCCGCAAACGCAGTGAAGACGGCGGGGGCTCTCATCCTGATTCTGGGAGTGATCGTCTGTCTCTTCTACGTTCTCAAAAAAGCACGCTTCGGCCCCGCCTCCGCCGCCGGGATGTCCCGCATGCGCATCCTGAGCTCCCTGAGCATCGCCCCGAAACGATCCATCGCCCTGGTGGAGATCCGGGACGAGTGGCTCGTGGTTGGGGTCGGGACCGATTCGGTCACCCTTCTCACACGCATGAACCGTCCCGAAGAGCCCGCCGCCGCCGAAGCGACCGGAACCCCGGCCGCCCAGAGCTTCCGGACCCTTCTGGGGAACATGACGGGCCGTGCGCCGCGGGGGGAAGAATAGGCGTCGGGCCCATGAACGCTCATCCGAAATCAAGAGCATTCCGCATCGCCGTCTTGATGCTCCTTCTCACGGCCGTCCTCGTCCCATCGGCCGTCGGCGCACAAGAGCTTCCACCCCTGCCCTCCATCCAGATCGGACTCCAGGACGCCGAACGGCCGGAGCAGGTGTCGGTCCTGCTCCAGATCCTTCTCCTGATGACCGTGCTGTCCCTGGCGCCGGCGATCCTGATCATGATGACCTCGTTCACCCGGCTTGCCGTAGTGTTCTCCCTGGTCCGGCACGCGCTGGGGACCCAGCAGATGCCCCCCAACCAGATCCTGATCGGCCTCGCCCTGCTTCTGACCTTCTTTCTAATGACCCCGGTCTACGAACGGATCAACAACGAGGCCCTCCAGCCCTATCTGGCGGAGGAGATCTCCGAGGAGACCGCTCTCGAGAGAGCCCTCACGCCCATCCGCGAATTCATGTTGAAGCAGACCCGCAAGAAGGACATCTCCCTGTTTCTGAACATCTCGGGGGCGCAGAAGCCCCGGGACTATGAAGACATCCCCACGACGGTCCTCATCTCCGCCTTCGTGACCAGCGAGCTCAAGACCGCCTTCAGCATCGGCTTCCTGATCTACATTCCATTCCTGGTAATCGACATGGTGGTGGCGAGCGTGCTCCTGTCCATGGGCATGATGATGCTCCCCCCGTTCATGGTCTCCCTGCCGTTCAAGATGATGCTCTTCGTTCTCACCGACGGCTGGTACCTGCTGGTGGGATCCATGGTCAAGAGCTTTTCCTAGAGGATGTGAATGACGCCGGAATTCGTGATCAGCCTGGCGAGCGAAGCAATCCAGACGGTTCTTCTGCTCGCCCTTCCTCTCCTGGGCGTCGGACTCGTCGTCGGTCTGATCGTGGCCGTGCTTCAGGCCACCACCCAGATCCAGGAGATGACTCTTTCATTCGTCCCCAAGATCGTGGCGGTCCTCCTGGCTCTCCTGGCCGCAGCGCCATGGATGCTCAACAAGATCACCAACTTCACGATCCAGCTGATCACGAGCATCCCCCAGGTCATCCACTGACGGGGGAACGGGCCCCCATTCCCGCCCCCATGATCGAGGGGCTTTTTGTCAGCCATGAGTCAACGGCTGGGGACCAACATGCCGATTCCTCTCGAGACATTCGAACAGCTCCAGGGATTTTTCTGGGTCCTTGTGCGCGTGAGCGTGCTGGTGTTCATGCTCCCCCTTTTCGGGGCCCGGAACATCCCCGTGCTCTGGAAGATCGGCCTCTCCTTCGTCCTGGCCGTCGTGCTCACGCCGGTGGTTCCTCCTCCCGAGAACCTGCCCCGGTCCCTGCCGGGGGTCGTCCTGGGCATCGCCGCGGAGGCGCTCATGGGAATCATCGCGGTTTTCGGCATGCGGATCCTGTTCGCCGCGGTCCAGCTGGCGGGCCAAATGATGAGCTTTCAAATGGGCTTTTCCATGGCCCGCGCCATCGACCCCAACACGGGGGTCCAGAGCACGGCCCTGAGCCAGTTCCTCTACCTGTTCACCGTGCTCCTGTTTTTCGCCATGGACGGACACCACCTCATGATCCGGACGATCGCCGCCTCCTTCCACCTGGCCCCGCCCAACGGCCTGTCCTTCGACCCTTCCCTCGCCGAAGCCGTAATGCGAATCACGGCACACATGTTCGTGCTGGGGCTCAAGGTGGCGGCGCCGATCATGATCGCCTTGTTCCTGTCCAACCTCTGCCTGGGTATCGTGGCCCGCACCGTTCCGCAGGTGAACATCCTCATGATCGGCTTTCCGATCAACATCGGCATCGGGCTGGTCCTCTTCGGCATCCTGCTGCGCAACCTCTCCCCCTTTCTCACGGACCTGACCCGCGAGGCGGGTGAGACCATGATGCAGCTGATTCGGCTGATGTAGGGGGAAGACCATGCCGGAGCAGGGATTTCAGGAAAAGACCGAACGCGCAACCCCGAAGCGGCGCCAAGAGTCCCGCAAGAAGGGGCAGGTGGGCAAGAGCAAGGAGCTCTCGTCCATTGCGGTGCTCACCGCAGGTACAGCCTATCTCTTTTTCCGTGGACAGTACCACACCATGGAGCTCGGCCGGGTGATGCAGAGAACCTTTCTCGACATTCCGGCCCTCGTATCCGCGCCCCACGAGGACCTGTTCGACTACCTGATCGGCAAGACCGTGGACCTCCTCTGGATGGTCATTCCCATCATGATCGTCCTCTGCGTGGTGGCGATCCTGGCCAATGCACTGCAAACCGGCCTCCT
Source organism: Deltaproteobacteria bacterium (assembly GCA_021737245.1). Lineage (GTDB taxonomy): Bacteria > Desulfobacterota > DSM-4660 > Desulfatiglandales > HGW-15 > JAIPEI01. The sequence continues at coordinate 14,991 of JAIPEI010000019.1, forward strand.
CCTGAGTGTCGAAGCCTTGACTCCGTCAGCGTCAAAATTGAACCCGGTGTCAGGACTCAAGAGACTGTTCTCCCTGAGGTCCCTCGTGGAGCTGGCCAAGTCCATTGCCAAGCTGATCATCGTCGGATGGGTGGCCGTATCCACGCTGGAAGCGGCATTTCCCCGTATCATCCCGCTGACCTACCAGGACAGCGGTTCCATCATCGCCCTGCTGGGGCAGGAATCCATGACCGTCCTCATCAAGTGCTGCTGGATTATTCTCATCCTGGCCCTGCTCGACTTCTTCTATCAGCGCTGGCAGCACGAAGAGAGCATCAAGATGACCAAGCAGGAGGTCAAGGACGAGCACAAGCAGACTGAGGGGGATCCCATGGTCAAGGGCCGTATCCGGTCCATCCAGCGGGAGATGGCCAGAAAGCGGATGATGGAGGAGGTCCCGAAGGCGGACGTGGTGATCACCAACCCCGTGCGCCTGGCCGTTGCGCTTCGCTACGATCCACTCAACGGCCGGGCGCCCCTGGTGGTGGCCAAAGGGTCGCGGCGGATCGCCGCACACATTCGGGAGCTCGCCCGCGAACACGACATCCCCATCGTCGAGAACAAACCCCTGGCACAAAACTTGTATAATTTGGAGATCGGAGACGAAATACCCGCCGAGACCTATCAGGCCGTCGCGGAAATCCTGGCCTACGTTTACGGCCTCAAGAAAAAGAACCCTGTCGCAGGGTAGCGGGATTCCGGAAAGAGCGGCGACGCCGGATCACCAGCGCAAGAAAGGAATACGGAAATGGACGCGATCAAACCGCCTTTGAAGCGGTTTTCCATGGGGGCCAACGTGGACATCGGCATCTCGGTGTCCATCGTGGCGATCCTCATGGTCATGATCGTACCTCTTCCGACCGGCGTTCTCGACATCCTCCTCGCGATGAACATCACCATCGGGGTCATGGTACTCCTGCTGACCATATATGCTGTGCGGCCTCTGGACTTCTCGGTGTTTCCCTCTCTCCTTCTGGTGACGACGTTGTTCCGGCTCTCCCTGAACATCGCCTCGACGAGGCTGATCCTCCTGAACGGGCACGGCGGTCCGCTGGCGGCCGGGCAGATCATCAAGAGCTTCGGATCCTTTGTGGTGGGGGGCAATCCGGCCGTGGGGCTGGTGGTCTTCGTGATCCTGGTGGTCATCAACTTCGTGGTCATCACCAAGGGTGCCGGTCGAATCGCCGAGGTGGCGGCCCGGTTCACCCTGGATGCCATGCCCGGCAAGCAGATGAGCATCGACGCGGACCTCAACGCGGGTCTCATCGACGAGTCGTCGGCCCGCTCGCGCCGTTCGGAAATCGCCAAGGAGGCGGAGTTCTACGGGGCCATGGACGGCGCCAGCAAGTTCGTCCGCGGGGACGCGATCGCCGGGATCATCATCACGCTGGTGAACATCCTCGGCGGCCTGGTCATCGGGGTCCTCCAGATGGGACTGGACCTTTCCACGGCGGTCCAGAACTACACCCTGCTCACCATCGGGGATGGTCTTGTGAGCCAGATTCCGGCCCTGGTCATCTCCACAGCGGCCGGCATTCTCGTCACCCGGGCGGGGGCCGACGGCAACATCGGCACGGAGCTTGCCCAGCAGTTCGGGGTGAACCCGCGCGCCCTCATGATCTCGTCGGGGGTCATCTTCCTGTTCGCCCTGGCTCCGGGCATGCCGGCGGTCCCTTTCCTGATCCTCGCCACGGCGGTCTTCTTCTTCGGGAGGGCCGTCATGAGCGCCGCGCAGAAAAAGAGGCAGGGGGCGGAGGACGCGGAGCTCAAGGAGGCCGCCGAAGAGGCGGCTCCCGAAGAGGTGGAGAGTCTTCTTCCACTGGACATGCTGGAACTGGAAATCGGCTACGGGCTCATCCCGCTGGTGGACAACAAGACCCAGGGGAACCTCCTGGAAAGAATCCGCTCTCTGCGAAGGCAGTTTGCCACGGAAATGGGGCTCATCATGCCCTCGCTTCACATCCGCGACAATCTGGAGCTCAAGCCCAATGAGTACGCCGTGTGTATCAAGGGCAACGAGGTAGCCCGCGGCGAGCTCCTCATGGATCATCTCCTGGCGATCGATCCCGGGGACGTGAAGGCGAAGGTGGAAGGCGTTACCTCCAGAGATCCCGCCTTCGGTCTTCCGGCCATCTGGATCTCCCAGGACAAGAAGTCGGACGCCCAGTTCGCCGGATACACAGTGGTCGATCTGCCCAGCGTGATCACGACCCATATCTCGGAAGTGGTGCGCCGGGACGGGTATGAGTTCCTCGGAAGACAGGAGGTTCAGCGCCACCTGGACAACCTCTCTGAAACCAGTCCCAAGGTGGTGGAAGAGCTCGTTCCGGGCAACCTCAGCCTGGGCGCGCTCCAGAAGATCCTGCAGAACCTGATCCGGGAGCAGGTGTCCATTCGGGACATGCTCACCATCCTGGAAACCCTTGCAGACTACGCGCCCATGACGAAGGACACGGACCTCCTGACCGAATACGTCCGCCAGCGGCTGGCCCGTTCGCTGACCAAGCCCTACCTCGGAAAGGACCGGGTGCTTCGGGTCCTGTCGGTGGGCGCGGGCCTCGAGGAGGCTGTGACCTCGGGGATCAACCAGAGCGAGTATGGATCATACCTCGCCCTCGATCCACGGCAGGCGAACCACATCGTGGAGGCGGTCAAGAAGAGCCTGGAACGGGCTGCAGTGAAGCTGGAGCAGCCCGTGATGCTCTGCTCCACGACGGTCCGGCGGCACCTGAAGAAGCTCTGCGAACGCTTTCAGATCCCCCTGACCGTACTGTCCTACAATGAGATCCCCAGCGGCCTGCAGGTCGAGACCGTCGAAGAGATCCGGGTCAAGGCGCCATGAACATCAAACGATTCATAGCCGACAGCAACCGGGAAGCCCTGCGGCTGGTCAAGAAGGAGATGGGTCCGGATGCAGTGATCCTCGGGACCAAGACCCTTCCACCTGCCGACGGCGGACGGGAGAAGGGTCGGAAGCGCGTGGAGGTCACTGCGGCGGTGGACTACGCTGCGCCGGAGGTCACGGCTCAAGGAAACGGCAGGGCCGAGATCCCGGAGCAGGGCGCCATGATGGAGCGGTGGGAAGCCCTGGAGAAGGAGCTGAGAGATATCAAGGCCGCCGTTCTGAGCACGGATTCGAAACGAGGGCTGTCCCCCGAGCTCTACTACGACCGTTCCATCCGCTCCATGCACGGTCATCTTCAATCCTTCGGCCTGAAGCCCGAGATCGTCGACGACATCCTGACCGAGTGCTACCGGAGCGGACGACCCGGGAACGGGGGAAGCGAGACCGAGCTGTTGCAGGAATCCCTGTCCCGAATCCTTCGCAGGGTCTCAGTGGCCCCGCCGAAAAGGCCGCCCGAAAGGCAGGAGATCTATGCTTTCATCGGTCCCACGGGTGTGGGCAAGACGACCACGCTGGCCAAGCTGGCCGCCCTGCGGGCGGTGAAGCAGGGTGCCAGGACAGCTCTCATCACATTGGACACCTTCCGGATCGCCGCTGTCAGCCAGCTTCAGACCTACGGCCGGATCATGGGCATTCCTCTGCA
>JAIPEI010000020.1 GCA_021737245.1 Deltaproteobacteria bacterium
CTCGAAAAAGAGCCCGGCAACCGGGGTCATGAATGCGTAGGAGTAGCCCCAGTCCAGGGTGAACAGCCGCCCCAGGTAATCCGCGAAACCCGGGTCCCCCGTGTAGTAAGCCCTGAGCTCGGCCTCCTGGCCCGAGGTCAGGGTTACGTTGGAGCCGGCATACATGGCGGTCACGAAGTCGCCCGGAAGCAGCCGCGGCAGGGCATAGCTCAGGAAGATCATGACGAGCGCGGCCGCGGCGAACGACACCAGGGTGCCGGTCTTTCCCCTGCCCGGTCCGATGCGCGCCTTCTTCATCAATCTGCCGCTCCTGGGGACCCGCAGCTGTCCCCGCCGGTGGCGCCGCAGATCAATGACAGCTTGTTCTGGGGAATGGGAATGCCCAGCGCGATCCCGCCGTGCGTGTAGAACCAGCGGACGCCTTTTTCCGGGTTGCAGGCCGCCATGGACGCCGGATAGTAGAGGGAGATCGCAGGCAGCTCCTCCGCGTAGAGGCGTTGGGTCCGGTGAACCAGCGCGGTTCGCCGTTCCGGGTCCATCTCCCGCACCTGGGCCTCCATGGGCTCCAGGGGCTCCGCGGAGACCCCATAGCGGGCAGAGTTGACCGACCCGGTGATGTCCGGGTGAATCATCCGGTTGAGAACGCGCGCATCGCCCAGGAGCCCTCCATGCCCGGAAACGGCCAGGTCGAACTCCCAGCCCAGGATCCGGGCGTCCGCCGTCGCCTGCTCGAGATGCACCAAGTCGACCTGTATGCCCGCAGCCTCCAGCTGTCGCTTGATCACCTCGCCGTCCCGGTCCGATACGCTCTCGCCCGCCACCGTGATGTTCGAGGCCAGGAGCTCCACGCGAAGCGGGCTCCCGTCTTTTTGGAGCACGCCGTCGTCTCCCGGCTCATACCCCATGGATGCGAGGATCGCGCGCGCCCTGGCCGGATCCGGAGCATAGGAAGGCGTGTCCGGATTGTACATGGGATGATCCGGTGAGAGCAGGCCAAAGGAGGCGGGGCTTCCGAATCCCCGGTGCGCCTTGTCCACGACGGCCTGCCGGTCGATGGCATGGGCCAGGGCCCGGCGGAACCGCTTGTCCGAGAAGGGCGGCTTGCGGTGGTTGATCATGAGCTTCTTGTTCCAGCCCCTGGGGTTTTCCAGGATCTCCATCCCCTTTTCCGCAAGGGTTTCCGCCATGTCCGGCTTGATGTTTGCGAGATCGGCCTTCCCACTCAGCAGGGCCATCAGGGGATTGCCCGCCTTGATATAGATGAGACGCCCGGCCCGAGGCCTGCCCAGGTAGTATGCGTCAAAGGATTCGTAGAGGTAGGTTCCCTTGGCCTTGGTGAACTCGACGAAACGGTACGGACCGGTGCCGATGTAAGCCTCTGGAGCGTTGAACGTCCGCGGATCCTTCACCCCCTTCCAGATGTGCTCCGGGAGGATCGGCATGGTTCCGCCCACGTAGGCCATGAACGAGGCATCGGGTCGCGCGAGGCGCACCGTCACCTGGAAGGGGCCGCTCTTTTCCGCCCCGGCCACGCTTTCCATGGGGACCCAGGCATAGGGGTGCTTCTTGAAGTAACGAAGGGTGAATACAACGTCCTCCGCCCGAAACGGCCTGCCGTCATGCCATCGAGCGTCTTCCCGAAGATGGAAAACAAAGCTGTTTTTCCCGGGCTCGTACCGCCATGCCGTGGCCAGGGCCGGGATGAAACCGGCTTCGTTCTTCCAGACCAGGGTGTCGAACACCCAGCTCATCCGCACATAGCCGGGCCCCCTCGGGTAATGGCGAAAGGGATTGGGAAACCCCCAGTCCCCCTTTCCGTCTGCGATGCGGATCTCATGGAGGCGGCCTGCGGCCTCTTCCGCCCGGGGGGGAGCTCCCCCTGCTATGATCATGAGCACCAGAAGGGTGAGAGCCGCGGTCCCCGCCCGAATCCGTCCTTTGGTCACGCCTCCTGCGGTTTCCCGGCTCATAGGCACCCCCGGCAGAGCCTCCGGCCGGCCGACTCGACCATCTTGGACGGCATGGTCGGCTCGCCGCACGCCTCGCATGGGACGGAATCTTCGATGATCGCCCCGGCCGGCGGTTCCACGTCCACGGGTTCCAGTGAAAAAATCATTTCGAACGGCGCCGCCAGGATCTGATCGCACTTCCTCCGGTGCCGATGCCGGAAGGTTTCCCGCTCTTCTTCCGTGGCCGTTCCCTCCCGAATCTTTCGAAGCAGCACCCGGTGCTCGTCATCCAGCGCCAGCGCTCCCCCCTTGAGGGCCAGACGCACCCCTTTCCCTGTGGTACGATCCAGCAGGGTAAACGCCTGCTTCCCGTAGTCCCGGTGGATCAGGTTCCCCTTGCCGAAGGTACACCCGGTCAGCACCTGTACGGCGTCCACGCCGCAGGCGTCGGTCTCCACGACGGCCACCATCTCCTCATCCTCGGCCCGGTGCTGCCGGAGCCATGCCATGCCGGCCTTGGCGGCTCGGTAGCCGACGGCCAGCCCCGGGCAAACATGCCCGTGGAAGTCCGCACACCGCTCAAACTCCTCTCGATCCTCTCGCTGCTCATCCGTCATTTCCATTTCCTCCGATCCGTCGGCCCCGGGCCGACGCCCCCAAAAAAAAAGGCCACGAACGCCCTCCTCCTTCGCCGGAGGTTCGCCTTCGTGGCCTGAATCCTGATTCCTTGGTTTTCTCGACTGCTGTGACGAACAAAGACGGCTTCGTACCGTCGCTCGGATGAATTTACTTCCCGTTTCGCCCGATGTCAAGGGGCGGCCGGGCGAATAGCCGCTTCAGGGTTCCAGCGCGTCGCGGTACTTGCGAAAAAGGCCGCGAAACTGGTGGTAGGTCAGGCCCAGGGCGCGGGCCGCCTCCTTCTGGTTGTATCTGGCCTCTTCCAGGGCCCGGCGAAGCCGCCGGATCTCCAGGCTTTGAACGGCCCTGCGGAGGGGCGCAGCCCAAAGGTCCTCGTAACCGCCACCGGGCGATGATGCGGAGGGAGACGCGCCGGCGGCCGTTGCATCGGACCGGCCGCCGGGGGGGAACGGATCGAACTCCACCTCCGTGATCAGGGGCGTGTCGGCTCGATACACGGCGCGCTCCGCTACGTTCTTCAGCTCACGGATGTTCCCCGGCCAGGGGTGCGCCTCGAGGGCTGCCACGGCCTCCCTGGAAAACTCCGGCACCTCGTCCCGGCCCAGCTCGTAGGCCATGCGGGCCGCAAAATGGTTTGCAAGAAGCGGGATGTCCTCGCACCGCTCCCGGAGGGGCGGAAGCACGAGCACCTCAAAGGAGAGCCGGTCCAGCAGGTCCCGCTTGAACCGGCCCTCACCGGCCAGAGCCGGCAGATCTGCGTTGGTGGCCCCGATGATCCGCACGTCCGCTTCGACCGCTTCCGGGCTCCCCACGCGCTCGAACACGCCGTACTCCACCACCCGGAGGATCTTCTCCTGGACCTCCATCGGGATGGATCCGATCTCGTCCAGAAACAGGGTCCCTCCGTCCGCCGCCTCGAAGCGGCCGGTCCTCCTTTGCTCCGCCCCGGTGAACGCCCCTTTTTCGTAGCCGAACAGCTCGGACTCGATCAGAGGCGGGGCCAGGGCGGAGCAGTTCAGGGCCACAAAGGCGCCCTGCCACCGGGCGGAAAGGTAGTGGAGCCTGGCTGCGGCGAGCTCTTTGCCCGTGCCCCGCTCCCCCACTAGGAGCACCGGCCGCTCAATGGGGGCCACCCGGGAAAGCTTCTCGCGAAAGGAAAGGAACGCATCGGACTGCCCCAGGGCCTCGGGCATACGAACCGGCGTCGAGCCGGGATGCCGGTTGCGCACATCTTGATCACGAGTAACTTGGCTCATGAAACCTCTTGTTGGCAGGAATACATTATTATTGGCGAAATATACCACAGACCGGGCAACCGGTCAAGCAGTTAACTCACTGAATTCAAGGCAATCTTTCGTATTTTTCGGTTATGGCACAATTGATGCGAAACGGGAAGGCAATTGGAGACACAGCGAAGCCCCAAAACACCAACCCGCATGGAGCGGCCCATTCAGTCACAGGGAGGTTCGACATGGGCATTTTCACAAGATTCCGCGACATCGTCAGCGCCAACATCAACGCCATGCTCGACCGGGCCGAAGACCCGGAAAAGCTGATCCGCCTCATGATCCGTGAGATGGAGGACACCCTGATCGAGCTGAAGGCTTCCTGCGCCGGGGCCATGGCCGAGACCCGAAAGGTCGAACGGCAGCTCACCGAGGCCCGAAACCGGGAACGGCAGTGGGAGGAGCGGGCCACGCTGGCGGTTCGAAAGGGACGCGACGACCTCGCCCGCGAGGCCCTCACAGAGAGACGCCGGCATGCCGATCGGGCGGCCTCCCTGGAGCAGGATTTCGAGCAGTGCGGGGCCCTCACCGAGCAGTATCAGGAGGACATCGGGCAGCTCGAGCAGCGGTTGAACACCGCCCGCGAGAAACAGCGCATGCTGGTCCAGCGACACGTCCACGCCAATCGAAAGAAGCAGGCCGAGCAGGAGATTCGTCGCATGGACGGCTCGGACGCGGTGCGCCGCTTCGAAGCCTTCGAGCAGCGGATCGATCGGATGGAGGCCGAGGCCGATCTGGTGAACCTGGGCCGGCGGGGCCCCCTCGAGCAGGCCTTCGACGAGCTCTCGGTGGACGAGGACATCGAGCAGCAGCTCCGGGACCTGAAGTCCTCCCTGTCGAGGAACGAAGAGCCCGATCGAGACGCGTCGTAGGAAACGCCGGGGCGGGAAGAGGCGTTTGGGCTTCCCAGGAACATCGGCAAGGTGGTATAAGGCGCGGGAAGCTCGTCGGGGAGACCCTCCGAAAACCGAAATCCACGGAGATTCGACATGCACGCCGTCCTGATCCTTTCCATCGTCTTCGGTGGCACCATCCTCGCCCTGGCCATCATCGGGAGCACCGTCCTCATGGCCATCAAAATCCTCAAGGGAGGGATCTCCGCCAGCGGCCGGCGCTCCCAGGCCGAGGAGGCCCGGGTGATCCAGGAGATCTATGAGGGGCTGAACAGCATGGAGTCCCGCGTCGAGGCCCTGGAGACCCTCCTCATGGAGCGAGACAAGAAAGGACAACACTCATGAAACGAATGGACCGTCTCTTCCGCGCCGGCCTCTATCGCTCCCGCCGCGGGGTGATCCTCGGGGTCTGCCGCGGCATCGCCGAGGCCTTTGACTTCTCCGTCTTCTGGACCCGCGCCGTTGCCGTGTTCGCCCTGCTGATCAGCGGGTTCTGGCCCGTCACGGGGCTCTACTTCCTGGCGGCCCTTCTCATGAAGCCGGAACCGGTCATTCCCATTGAAACCGAGGCCCACCAGGAGTTCTACGACAGCTACGTCCACTCGCCTCAGGGGGCCGTGGATCGTCTCAAGCGGCGGTACCAACGACTGGACCGGAGGATCCGCCGCATGGAGGACACCGTGACCGCCCGGGAGTTCGACTGGGACCGGCGCTTCAACGTGGATGCCTGACGAAATAAATCGGTAAACCGGGAAAATCGGGATTGACCCCGATTTTCGACTTTATGGGTTGACATCGAAGCCGATCAGGATGAAGTTTGGTCGCATGGCTTCGGGAACAAAGCAGGTGAAAGAAATCTCCCCGGGGCGCGTGCGACATGACGCCAACCTGTTCCAGAGCGCTTTCTGGGCCCGGTTCAAGGCGGTCCGGGGCTACGATACCCAGGCGTTCCGCGTGAACTACCACGGTCGAACGGTTTCCGTGGTGATGGTGCATCGCCCCTGCGCCGGGGACGCCAGCTACGGGTACGTTCCGTACGGCCCCGACATCACCCTCCCCCAGGAGCGGCAGGGGCGGTTCCTCGAATTCCTGTCCGAGGCCGTCCGTCCCCGGATGCCGAGGGATTGCAGCTTCCTCCGCTTCGACCTGCCGTGGGAGAGCCCTTACGCTCCGTCGAATGAGCGTCGAGGAGGCTGGGAGGGCCCGCCGGAGCCCAGGGTGCGGGAGCTCCGAATGAACTTCGGTTGCCGTCACTGGAACCTGCGCAAGGCCCTTACGGACATCCAGCCGCCCGACACAGTGGTCCTGGACCTCGGCCGGTCCGCGCGATCCATTCTGCTGGGCCTGCACCGGAAGGCGAGGTACTGCGTACGAAGGGCCTTTCGACGAGGGGTCGTGGTGGAGACGGCCGGCGTGGAAGCCCTTCCCCGGTGGCACCGGCTCTACAGCGAGACCGCCCGGCGCAAGGGCATCGTCGCCGAAGAGCCGGCCTACTTCCGGGACCTCTTCGACACGGCACGCTCGGACCACACCGAGCTGAGAATCTACCTCGGATCCTGTAACGGGGAGCTGCTGTCGGGAAGCCTCCTCGTGTTTCAGCCGGAGACCGCGACCTACCTGTTCAGCGCCTCGAACCGCCGCGGCCGAACCCTTACGGCCTCCTACGCCGTCCTGTGGAAGGCGCTCATGGACGCCAGGGCCCAGGGGTGCCGGTGGTTCGATTTCTTCGGCATTCCACCGAACGACGACCCCCACCATCCCATGCACGGCCTCTTCCGGTTCAAGACCCGCTTCGGAGGGGAGATTCGTCATTTCCGGGGATGCTGGGACTACCCTTTCGACGAGGAACGGTACTTTTCTCTGGCCCTTCCCTTCGGCGGCCTCGACGCTTACCACGCCGGATAGCCCGTTCCATTTTCCCCGGAATGCACCCTCAGGCGTGAGATCCCTCGCCGGCGGGCTTCACCCTCGCGGAGATGGCCCGGAAACGCCGGCTGTTGTCGCGGATCGCCTCCATGCGGTCATAGGCTTCCGCCGCCCCGGCCGTTTCCAAAGCCTCGTCCACCTGCCGCGGGTCCAGCTCCATCAGGAGCCATCCTCCCGTCGACAGGAATGCGGGGGACTCCCTCAGGATGCGGCGGACGACATCCATGCCTCCCGGCCCGCCGTTCAGGGCCTGGGTGGGCTCGTGGTCCCGCACCTCAGGCGCGAGTCCTTCTAGCTCCTCCTCAGGCACGTAAGGGGGATTGGCTAGGATGAGATCAAACCGCTTCCCGCCGGCCGGTCGAAACGGGGAGAAGAGATCTCCCTGCACCCAGGCGATCCGTGCGTCCAGACCGTGGCTTCGGGCGTTTCTACGCGCCCGGTCCAGGGCCTCGCCGGAAAGGTCGCTGGCCCAGACGCGAGCGGTTTCGATCTCGCGGGCCATGCAGACCGCCAGAATACCGGAACCCGTTCCCAGATCGAGAACCCGCGGCCTGCCGCCTCCCGAAAGGGCGCCCTCGCGATGGAGGTCCAGGGCCTTTTCCACCAGAAGCTCGGTCTCCTGCCTGGGGATCAGGACGCCCGGACCCACCTCGAAATCGAGGGACCAGAACTCCTGCCGGCCGCAGATGTACTGGAGCGGCTCCCGCCCGGCACGCCTTCGAACGAGGCTGCGGTAGCCTGTGAGTTCGTCCCGGCTGAGGGGTTGATCGAACCGGAGGTAGAGGTCCAGACGCCGGCACTGCAGGAGATGGGAGAGGAGGAGCTCCGCGTCGAGCCGCGGGCTGTCGATCCCCTTTTCCCGGAAGTAGTCGGTGGTGACGTCGATGAGGGCTTTGATGGTCCAGGAAGGGGGCGGCATGGTCGCGCTCTCGATCGGGGGTGCGCCGGTAGGCCTCGAGCTCAGGAACCCTGGAGCGCCTCGGCCTGAAAATGCGTGATCAGCGGATCAATGAGAGAATCCAGCTCCCCCTGGAGAATGCTGTCCAGCTTGTACAGGGTGAGCCCGATCCGGTGATCCGAGACCCGGCCCTGGGGGAAGTTGTAGGTGCGGATTTTTTCGCTTCGGTCGCCGGAACCCACCATGCTACGGCGTTCTGCGGAAATCCGGGACTGCTGCTCGGCCTGCTGCAGGTCCAGCAATCGGGAACGCAGGACCTTCATGGCCTTGGCCTTGTTCTTGTGCTGGCTTTTTTCATCCTGGCAGCTCACCACCAGGCCCGTGGGCAGATGGGTGATTCGCACGGCCGAGTCCGTCACGTTCACGTGCTGCCCTCCGTGGCCCGAGGCCCGGAAGACGTCGATGCGGAGCTCTTCGGGGCTGATCTCCACATCGACCTCCTCGGCTTCCGGAAGAACCGCCACGGTGACGGCGGAGGTGTGAATGCGTCCCTGGGTCTCGGTCTCGGGGACGCGCTGTACCCGGTGAACCCCGCCTTCGTGCTTGAGACGGCTGTACGCATTCTGTCCCTGGATCAGGAGGATGACCTCCTTGATCCCGCCGATGCCCGTATCGTTCAGGCTCAGGATCTCCGTTCGCCAGCCGCGCAGCTCGGCGTACCGCGAGTACATGCGAAGGAGATCCGCCGCGAAAAGCGCCGCCTCCTCGCCGCCCGTACCGGCTCGAATCTCCAGGATAATGTTCTTTTCGTCGTTGGGATCCTTGGGGAGGAGGAGCACCTTGAGCTCCGCCTCCAGTCGATCGAGGGTTGTTTCGAGCCTCTGGATCTCGTCTCGGGCCAGCTTGCGGATCTCGGGGTCCGCGTCCTCGAGGAGGCTTCGGCTGTCCTCCAGCTCTTTCCGGGCTTCCTTGTAGGAGCGGTAGCCCGCTACAATGGGCAACAGGGCGCTGTGCTCCTTCATGTGCTTCTGATAGGACTTCTGGTCGGAGATCACCTCCGGCTTGGCCAGCTCCGCCTCCAGGTAGTCAAACCTGGCCTCGATCTCTCTTAGCTTCTCGAACATGAACCGGATGCCTCGGACAAAGAAATTCCCCCTGAGCGGGGGAATGATCGGGCACTGCAGAAATGGCCGTCGACGCTCAGGCCCGGCCTTTCTCCTTCGCGCTGTACTTGGCGTACTTCTTCTTGAATCGTTCCACCCGCCCGGCCGAATCCACCAGCTTCTGCTTGCCGGTGAAGAAGGGATGGCAGGCGGAGCAGATCTCCACCTTGATCTCCTTTGCCGTGGAAGCCGTCTCGAACTCGTTCCCACAGGCGCAGTGCACGATGGTATTGTGTAAATCGGGATGAATGTCTTTCTTCATGACCAAACCTCGCTCTTTGTGGGGCTACTCGCTCATGGATGCCAAAAAGTCTTTATTGTCTTTCGTTCCCTTCATTTTGTCCAGCAAAAACTCCATGCTGTCCACCGGGGTCAGGGGGGCCAGTAGCTTTCGGAGGATCCAGATCCTGTTCAGATCCGCCGGCTCGATGAGCAGCTCCTCCTTGCGGGTGCCGGAACGGTTGATGTCGATGGAGGGGAACACGCGACGATCGCTCAGCTTTCGATCCAGGTGGATCTCCATGTTGCCGGTCCCCTTGAACTCTTCGAAAATCACCTCGTCCATCCGGCTTCCGGTGTCGATCAGCGCCGTGGCGATGATGGTCAGGCTTCCCCCCTCCTCCACGTTCCGGGCGGCTCCGAAAAAGCGCTTGGGTTTGTGCAGCGCGTTGGAGTCCAGCCCGCCGGACAGGATCTTTCCGCTCGGCGGCACCGTCGCATTGTAAGCCCGCGCCAGGCGCGTGATGCTGTCGAGGAGGATCAGGACGTCCCGCTTGTGCTCCACGAGCCTCTTGGCCTTTTCGATGACCATCTCGGCGACCTGAACGTGCCTCTGCTGGGGTTCGTCGAACGTCGAGCTGATCACCTCGGCCTCGACGGAGCGCTGCATGTCCGTGACCTCCTCCGGACGCTCGTCGATGAGGAGGACGATCTTGTGGATATCCGGATGGTTCGCCGTCACGCTGTTGGCGATGTTCTGCAGGAGCATGGTCTTGCCGGTCCTTGGAGGAGCCACGATCAAACCGCGCTGCCCTTTGCCGAGCGGGGTCATGAGATCCATGATCCGGGTGGAGTAGTTGTCCGGCGTGGTCTCCAGCGCGACACGTTCCTCAGGATAGAGGGGCGTGAGATTGTCAAACAGGATTTTTTCCCTGGAGACCTCCGGGTTGGCGTGGTTGACCTGCTCTACCTTCAGGAGAGCGAAGTACCTCTCCGAGTCCTTCGGCGGACGGATCTGACCGGAAACGGTATCACCCGTCCTCAGATTGAAGCGCCGGATCTGGGAAGGCGAAATGTAGATGTCGTCGGGTCCCGGCAGGTAGTTGGAGTCGGTAGCCCGCAAAAAACCGAAACCGTCCGGCAGAATCTCCAGGACGCCCTCCCCGTAAATCAACCCGTTTCTCTCGGACTGGGCCTGGAGCAGGGAGAAGATCAGCTCCGGTTTGGGCATCCCCGACGCCCCGTCAATGTTGGCCGCCTTGGCCATCTCGGTCAGTTCGTTGATTTTCATCTGTTTCAGCTCAACAATGTTCATGTTCTCTCTCCAGTGATTGGCGCACGATCCCTCTTCCTTTTCCGTGCCGGGTGGGTTTCTTCCAATGGGTTACACTCCTCCAGCGGCTTTCCGACACCTGCCCCTCGACTCGGACATGCAGCCGTTGTTGGTTGCCCGTGACCTCTTTGATCCTCTTCAGGCGGGAATGGAGTTTTCCAAGACCGTTTCCAGACGGAAGACGGACTTTGTTGGAAAGACACCCCCCAGGCAGGGGCCTACAGGTCTACCTCACAGCCTTGCTATACATTTGAGTGAAGACGACGCAGCAGAATACCCGTGAAGTTCGTGTTGATGTCCGGGAAAACCGAATCCTCTGAAAGGCAGGAAAATATGATTTACTTGTATATCCATATTCTCCGCTGTGTCAAGGGATTTTGTTTTCCTCTCCAATCGCGGCGAGGATCTCTGCGACCCGAATCATATCCTCGGGAAGTGAGGCAGTGAACTCGCAGTAGGCCCCGCTTTCCGGATGGGTAAATCCGAGTCGCTCCGCATGCAGCATCTGCCTGCTCAGCAGCTTCTGAACCGTCCCCCTCGCATGAGGATACCGCTGCTTCCACCACGTGCGCTTCGGGCCGTACACCGGGTCCCCCACCACGGGGTGTCCTGCGTGTGACAGGTGGACCCGGATCTGATGGGTCCTGCCGGTTCGAAGCCGGACGTGCAACCCGCAGAACGCCCTGCCCCATCGTTCCCGGACCCGCCACTGCGTCACCGCGCGTTTGCCCGATTCCGGCAGCACGGCCATCCGTTTTCTCTGCTTGGGGTGCCGGCCGATGGGCAGATCGATCTCCCCCTCGCCCTGCCGCATCGCACCGTGGACGAATACGGCGTACTCCTTTCGTATCTCTCCCGCCTTGAACTGGCGCGCCAGGCCCTCATGAACATGATCCGTCTTTGCGACAACCATGAGCCCGGACGTGTCCTTGTCCAACCGGTGAACGATTCCGGGCCTCAGGACGCCGCCGATCCCCGAAAGGTCGCTGCAATGATCCAGGAGCCCATGAACCAGAGTGCCCGTGGCGTGGCCCGGCGCAGGATGCACCACAAGGCCTGCCGGCTTGATCAGCACGATCAGGGAAGCGTCCTCGTGCACGATCATGAAGTCCACATGTTCCGGCACCAAACGGCTGGGCACCGGAGGCGGTACCGTCAGGAGAACCCGGTCATCCGTCTTCAGATGATAGCTGGCCTTTGCAGCCCGCCCATTGACGGTCGCATGGCCGGTCCGGATGAGCTCCTGGGCCCTGGATCGCGTGAGTCTTTCTACCTGGGAGGCAAGGAAAGCGTCAAGGCGGTCGCCGGCATGATTCACAGAGATGAGGAAGTGATGGTTCCTGTCCTGTTCTTGATTCACGTTTCCGTCAGGGTGTCGCTGGTTCCTCAAGTTGAATGACTATCCGAATATTTTGTCAAGGTCCTTTTCGACCTGCGTTTCTTCGACTTTCTTGGCCAGAGAAATCTCTTTGACCAGCAGGCTTCGAGCCGTATCCAGCATCTTCCTTTCGCCGAAAGAGAGCTCCTTTTCCGTCTTCAGCATGAGCAGGTCCCTGTACACCTCGGCGACTTCATACACCGATCCTGTCTTGATCTTCTCCATGTACTCGCGGTATCGGCGATTCCAGGTCTGGTTGTCGACGATCACATCGCGTTTTTTCAGAATGTTGTAAAGCTTGGGGACCTCGCTTTTCCCGATGATCTCTCTCAATCCTACGTTGTTCACATTCTTCGTCGGAATCATGATCTTCATGTCGTTCTCGAGAATGCGCATGACGTAAAAATCCTGGCACAGCCCGGAGATCTCCTGGCTCTCGATTCGCTCGATCACCCCGACTCCGTGTGCCGGATAAACAGCCAAATCACCTATGCTAAACATTGACAATACCCCCGTTGTCCACAGGGCACAAAGCCCCTCACCGCGGTTGCGGGAGACGCCGGCGCCATGTCGGCGCAGGCGTCCTCCGCAGGGCGCATTCCGCGGCGGGTGTGAAATCCCATCCACAGGACCGGAAGCGGGAAGCGGGAGCGCATCCCGCTCCCCGCCCTTCCGGGCCTGAGTCGCGTGCTATTGGTTTAGAACAGTCCGGCCCAGCCGGCCAGGATCGGAGCGATGACCAGAGAAACAACCGACATCAGCTTGATCAGGATGTTCATGGCGGGACCCGAGGTGTCCTTGAACGGATCGCCCACGGTGTCGCCGACCACGGCCGCCTTGTGGTTGTCGCTTCCTTTTCCGCCGAAGTTGCCTTCCTCGATGTACTTCTTGGCGTTGTCCCAGGCGCCGCCGGCGTTGGCCATGAAGAGCGCCAGAAACGCGCCCATGCTCGTTGCTCCCAGAAGCATGCCGCCCAGGGTCTCGGGACCCAGGACGAAGCCCACGACCACCGGCGTAAGCACGGCCACCAGACCCGGCAGCACCATTTCCTTCAGGGCCGCTGTCGTGGCGATGTCCACGCAGGTTGCGGGATCCGGCTTGGCGCCTTCCTTGCCTTCCAGCAGGCCCGGAATCTCCCGGAACTGACGGCGGATCTCCTCCACGATGCTGAAGGCCGCCTTGCCCACCGAGGTCATGGTCAGCGCGGCGCACACCATGGGCACCATGCCGCCGATGAAGACGCCGATGACCACCATCGGGTTCTTGATGTCGATGATTTCCAGACCCACAGCCTGGGTGTAGGCCACGAACAGGGCCAGGGCCGTCAGTGCGGCGGAGCCTATGGCGAATCCCTTGCCGATGGCCGCCGTCGTGTTGCCCAGGGCGTCCAGGCTGTCCGTGATCTTCCGGGTCTCGGGACCCAGCTCACTCATCTCGGAGATGCCGCCCGCGTTATCCGCAATGGGGCCGTATGCATCCACGGTCATGGTTGCGCCTACGGTGGCGAGCATGCCCACCGCGGAGAGGCCGATGCCGTAAATGCCCGCGGCCTTGAAGCCGATGAAGATCGCCACGCAGATGCCCAGCATGGGCAGCCAGGTGGAAACCATGCCCACGGCCAGACCCGCGATGATCACCGTAGCGGCGCCGGTTTCAGACTGCCCGGCGATGCGCCGGATCGGAGGACCCGAGGTGTAGTACTCCGCCAGGAGTCCGATGGCGATGCCGCAAAGGAGCCCGGAGACGATCGCCCAGAAGCATCCCCAGGGCATGCCCAGGGAGTTCGTGATGATGATGGTCAGGATGACGAAGACGATGGCGGCCACGAAGGTGGTGTACCGGAGCGCGCCCGCCGGGTTGCCGCTCTGGAAGAGCTTGATGGAGAAGACGCCCACGAAGGAGCTCAGGAGGCCCGCCATGACCACCAGAATCGGCATGGCCATGTACTTCAGCTTGATGGCCTCCGGGGCCAGCCCCTGGAGCACGGGGAAGTTGGCCAGGAACTCCGGAGTGATGGTCAGCGTCGCCCCGATGGCGATGGTCGCGATCACGGAGCCCACGAAGGACTCGAAGATGTCCGCGCCCATTCCGGCGATGTCACCCACGTTGTCGCCCACGTTGTCCGCGATGACACCGGGGTTGCGTGGATCATCCTCGGGGATGCCGGCCTCGACCTTTCCCACCAGATCCGCGCCCACGTCCGCGGCCTTTGTGTACACACCGCCGCCCACACGAGCGAACAGGGCGATGGAGCTCGCACCCATGGCGAACCCGTTGATGTATTGCGCCGTCTCGGGTGAACCGCCCCACACCCAGAACCAGAAGCCCAGCCCGAGCAGCCCCAGCCCGGCCACCGCGAGACCCATGACGGAACCGGCGAAGTAGGACACGTTCAACGCCTTGGCCTGCCCTGACTTGTTGGCGGCCTCAGCCGTCCGGGAGTTGCCCCGGGTCGCGGCCGTCATTCCGGAATACCCCGCCACCATGGAGCATAGCGCGCCCGTTACGAAGGCGATGGCGGTTCTCCAGGCCACGCCGAAGCCCAGCAGCAGGAAGACGATGCCGATAAAAAAGATCAGAATGGTGTACTCCCGCTTCAGGAACGTCATAGCACCCTTATGAATCTGGTCTTCGAGTTCCTGCATCAGCGGGCTTCCGTTCGGCTGCTTCTTGACGTATCCGAAAATCAGCCAGGCAATGATCAGACTCAGGATCCCCACAAAAGGGGCCAAAACGGTTAGTCCCTGCATCAGCTTCTTTCCTCCTTGGTTTGAATTAGATTTAGACCGTTGACCTCATTCATCGCCGAATCCAGGCCATGGAGGACAAACGACTCACACGACCGAACCCCCAGCTGAGTCACTTGATCCACCAGGTCCCGCTCCTCACGCGAGAACGGGCTCAACACGTAGCTCTCTACGGATTGCCCCCCTTCCGGCCGGCCGATTCCGATCTTCAATCGAGGGAACTCCCGGGTGCCCAGGTGCCGGGCAACCGAGGCCACGCCCTTGTGGCCGCCGGTTCCTCCTCCTCCGGCGATTCGGACTCGCCCGAGCGGAAGATCGAGATCGTCGTGAACGATCAGGATGTTCTCTTCCTCGAGCCGGTAATAGTGTGCACATGCCTGCACCGCCTCGCCGCTGCGGTTCATGAACGTCATGGGGCAGAGCAGGAGCAGGCTCCTCCCGTGCAACACGACCCGGGCGCTCATGGATTGAAAGCGTCGCCCAGACAGCCGAACCCCCAAGGCCTCGGCCCACGCCTCAAGGACACGAAAGCCCATGTTGTGACGGGTAAGCCGGTAGTCCGGCCCGGGATTTCCAAGTCCGGCGATCAGATACACTTTCTGAGGATCTCCCTTCACCCCCTTTCGTCTCAGGTGTACTATTCCTCGGACGGTTCCTCTTCAGCCTCAGCACCCGCTTCAGCTTCTTCGAGACCTTCGATCTCCTCGACTTCCTCTTCCGCTTCTTCCTCGACGGTCGGTGCGGCCACCACGGCCACGGTCAGGTGACCCTCCTGGGCCGTGGAGATCCCTTCGGGCAGCTGGATGTCTTCGATATGAACGGCGTCGCCGATATCCAGCCCGGACACGTCCACGTCCAGCCGCTCGATGAGCTTGTCCGGCAGGCAGGAGATCGTGATCTCCCGGCGGATGTACTGGAGGATCCCTCCCCGGGTCACCCCCACGGGCTCACCGACCAGATTGATGCCGATGTCGGCGGTGATCTCCTTGTCCATGGAAATCTCGTAGAAATCCGCATGCAGGTAGTCACCGCGGAGCGGGTCCACCTGGAGCTCCTTGATCATCACGGTGGCGTCCTGAACATTTCCGTCGGTCGCGGCCATCTTGAGATCAATGATTGCGCTCTCCTGGGTGATCTTTTTCAGGATCCCCTGGAGGTCGCTCGTGCTGACTGTGAGAGGGACCGGCCCAGCCTGGGGGCCGTAGAACACCGCAGGAATACGTTTATCATTGCGAAGCTTTCTCGCCGCCTCTTTGCCCTTCTGGGTCCGGACATCAGCGGCCAATGCGAAATGCGCCATACTTTTCCTCCTGATCTTCCCCGGTTTTCCGGAGCGTATTAATAAAAATTTTCACAAGGCGGCGGAAACAAAACGCCCTTCGTTTGTCACGTTCCCACCGCTACACGAAGAGCGTGCTGACGGAATACGAGGTGTGAATCCGTTTGACCGTCTCCCCGAGGAGCTCGGCCACCGAAAGCATCGCAATCTTCGAACAAGCCGCCGCCTTGCCGTTCAGCGGAATCGTGTCGGCCACGACCAGGCTGTCGATGGGCGATTGCTCGATACGCTCGATCGCCGGACCGGAAAGGACCGGATGGGTGCAGCAGGCGTGTACCTGTGCCGCGTCCCGATTCTTGAGCGCTCCCGCGGCCTGGGTGAGGGTCCCGGCCGTGTCCACCATATCGTCCAGAATGATGGCCGTCTTTCCCGCCACCTCCCCGATGATGTTCATGGCTTCTGCCACGTTGGGCGCGTCGCGCCGCTTGTCGATGATCGCCAGGCCGCAGTCCAGGCGCTTGGCAAAGGCCCGGGCCCTTTCCACGCCTCCCGCATCCGGTGACACCATGACCAGGTCGTCCTCGAAGTGCGCCCGAATGTGCTTCAGAAGAATCGGGGCGGCGAAAAGATTGTCCACGGGGATATCGAAGTACCCTTGTATCTGCCCGGCGTGAAGGTCCATGGAAACCACCCGATGGGCGCCTGCGGTGGTGATCAGGTCCGCCACGAGCTTTGCGCTGATGGGGACCCGGGGTTTCACCTTCCGGTCCTGTCTTCCGTAGCCATAGTAGGGGATCACCGCTGTGATCCGGTTGGCCGACGCCCTCTTGAGGGCGTCGAGGATGATCAGCAGCTCCATGAGGTTGTCATTGACGGGCGTGCAGGTGGACTGCAGAATGAATACGTCCCTCCCGCGGACGTTTTCATGGATCTCCACCTGAGTCTCGCCGTCGCTGAACTTCTTGGCGCTGATCTTCCCTGGTTCAATCTCGAGGTATTCGCAGACCTTTTCCGTCAACCCCGGGTTGGATGTGCCGCCGAACAGTCTCATCGGTTCATTTTCTGGCTGGGGTGGGAGGATTCGAACCTCCGAATGCGGGCTCCAAAGGCCCGTGTCTTACCACTTGACGACACCCCAGCACGCCTTTCGGATCCATTTTCGGAGAGGTTCAGGCGGCTCACGCCGACGACCCCTGTAACGTGCGGCGTTCACCAACCCAGTTCGTTGTCACAAAAACGTCCCCCGATTCCCGGGAGACGAGTTCCCGTGCCGCGGCTTGCGCCTCGCTTTCCGTCGGGAAGACGCCAAAGACCGTCGGCCCGCTTCCGGTCATCAAGGCACCGATGGCCCCCGCATCCAGGAGCGCCTGCTTGAGATGCGCCACGACCGGGAACCGGGTCTCGGTCACGCGTTCAAGATCGTTTTCCAGGAGTTCGGCGACGGAGAAATCTTTTTTATTTAAAAATGCAATTATATAATCATTCTCGCGTGTTGTCAACCGAATTCTAAGTTTACCGTACACCCAGGCGGTGGAAATTTCGATGGGCGGTTTAATGAGAACATACCACAAATTCGGCCAGTAATCCAGTCTTTCCAGAACTTCCCCGATGCCGGTGGCCAGGGCCGGAACAGCCGACAGAAAAAAAGGCACATCCGCGCCCAGATCCAGGGCCGTCCGGAAAAGGGCTTCCCGGCCGAGTCGTCCCGGCCATATCCGGTCCAGCGCAAGCAGCGTGGAGGCTGCATCGCTGCTGCCTCCGCCGAGCCCCGCCGCAACGGGGATCCGCTTGTGCAGATGGATGGAGACCCCCTGCCCGAGACGCCCCCGGCGCAAAAAAGCCTCGGCGGCCCGCCACACAAGGTTCTGTTCCCCCCCGGCCACCGGTCTCCCGGTACAGGAAAGCTCGATCCCTTCCGGCCCTGGACGGACCTCGACCCGATCCGTCAGGGTGATCGGGATCATGACCGAGACCAGCTCGTGATACCCGTCCCGCCGGCGTCCCGTCACCCGAAGATGCACATTGAGCTTGGCCGGAGCCTCCACCACGGCCCGGGCCGGCTCCGCTCCGCCTTTTTCTATTCCCATACCTTTACGGTCAGGTACAGCGTATTGCCTCCACGCTGGATGAGAAACAGGATCGTATCGCCCTCATCATACTTCGAGATCGTCTCCTGGTAGTCTGACAGGTTTCGAACGATCTTCCGGTCGATTTCTAGAATCAGATCGCCGGGCCGGATGCCGGCCTCGCCCGCAGGGGAGTTCGCTTCCACCTGCACCACCACCAGGCCCTCGTCCTGATCCAGGCCGAACCGCCTCGCGATCTCGGGGGAGACCTCCTCCACCACCATGCCCAGATCCGTCCGGGTCTCGACCTCCTCCCGGGCGGGGGTCTCCTCGTCCAGTTTGCCCAGCTCCACCTCAATGGTCTTCTCCCGGCCGTTTCGGATCACCGCCACCTCCACCTCCTTCCCCACAGGGGTGGATCCGACCATCAGGGGGAGCTCGCTCATCTTCTTCACCTCTTTGCCGTCGAAGCCCACGATGACGTCGCCGCGTCGTATGCCGGCCTTTTCGGCCGGTCCGCCCGGCGTGACATCCGCCACCAGAGCGCCGCGCTGGTCATTGAGGTTGAGCTTCTCCTGCAGATCCGGGGTGATCTGCTGTATCATCACACCGAGCCATCCTCGAACCACCTCACCCTGCTTGAGCTGCGGCAAGAGGTCCCTGGCCAGGTTCACGGGAACGGCGAACCCGATCCCGATGCTGCCGCCGGTCCTTGAAAAAATGGCCGAGTTGATTCCGACCACCTCGCCCCTCGTGTTCAGCAGGGGGCCCCCGCTG
>JAIPEI010000021.1 GCA_021737245.1 Deltaproteobacteria bacterium
CTGGCTGCAGGTGAAGAGATTCTGCTCCACGTGCACCACGTGGGGCAGGGTCGCCGCGTAGTCGGCCAGGGCCGGGACGTCCACCACGCCCCCGATGTTGGTGCCGCAGTTGCAGATGAACACGCCCACTCGGGGCTCGGCATCCGACACGTCGATCTCGGCGGGGGTCTCCCGGGTCTCGGTTTCCGTTCCCCGTCCCTCGTAGAGCTCCGACATGACCGCGCTGGCCGCTGCGCCGGCCTCCACCACCGAGGAGGGAATGTCCTTGGGGCCGGTGATGACGCCGGCGGCGAAGATCCCGGGCCTCGAGGTCTCCACCGGACGGAAGGGATCGATCTCCACGAAGCCCTCGTCGTTCACGGCCACGTCCATCCGGCGGAGGAGCTCCACCGTGTCCGGATCGGCCTCGAGCCCTACCGAGAGGATGACCATGTCGAAGATCTCCTCCCTGGGCAGGCCCCCTTCCTCCTCGTCCAGATACTTGAGAGCGAGGCGGTCGTCCCCGGGGATCGGGGTGACGGTGTGCACCCGAGTGCGCCTGAACCGGACGCCGTACGTGTCGCGAGCCTGATTGTAGTAGAGCTCGTAGTTCTTCCCGAAGGTGCGCATGTCCATGTAGAAGACCGTGCAGTCCAGGTCCTTGCCGGCGTGCTCCTTGGCGATGACCGCCTGCTTGACCGCGTACATGCAGCAGACCGCCGAGCAATACCCGTGGTCGCACTGATTCAGGTCGCGGGACCCTACGCACTGGATCCAGGCTATGCGCTTGGGCTCCTCGTGGTCTGACATGCGCGTCAGATGCCCCATGGTGGGGCCGGACGCCGAGAGCAGCCGCTCGAACTCCATTGCGGTCATCACGTTGGGGTGACCCGCATAGCTGTAAGTGTCGAACCGGCTGGGATCGAACGGGCGGAACCCGGGCGTGAGGATCATGGAGCCCACGGCTAGCTCCACGGTCTCGGGCTGCTGGGCGTGGGTCTCCGGAGTGCAGGCCCCCGGCAGGCAGGCCTCCACGCACTGATAGCACTCGCAGCAGTAGCCGCAGTTCAGGCACCGCTCCGCCTCGCGCCGGCCCGCCTCCTCGTCGTACCCGAGCTCCACCTCCTCGAACCCTTTTCTTCTTCGCTCCGGCTCCAGATGGGGCATGGGCTCGCGGACCGCCTCGGGCTCTTCCTCGGGAATGGGCCGGTAGGAGGGTTCCTCCACCTCGCCTCTTTCCCGGCCTTTGACGAGGTCCTCGCCGTCCAGATACCTGAGGATGGACTCCGCAGCCTCCTTGCCCGCTCCCACCGCGGCGATGGCGATGTCGGGTCCGGTCCGGAGGTCGCCTCCCGCGAACACCCCTTCGCGGCCCGTGGCATAGGTGACCGGGTCCGCCTCCACGGTCCCCCAACGGGTGAAGGCGAGGCCCTTCACATTCTCCAGGGCGTCCCGGTCGGCCCGCTGCCCCATGGCCGGGATGAGCTGGTCGATCTCGAGGTCGAACTCGCTTCCGTCCACGGGCACGGGGCGGCGCCTCCCGGACGCGTCCGGCTCTCCCAGCTCCATGCGGATGAGCCGGAGGCCGCCCACCCGGCCGTCCTGCGGCAGGACCTCGGCCGGGGCGATGAGGTAGTCGATCCGTACGCCCTCGTCCTCGGCCGCCTGGATCTCCTCCTCCCAGGCCGGCATCTCGGCCCGGGTCCTTCGATAGAGGATGCGGACCTCCTCCGCGCCCAGGCGGATTGCGGAACGGGCCACATCGACGGCCACGTTTCCGCCGCCGATGATGGCGACCCGTTTTCCCACCGGTGCCTTTCCCTTCAGGTTGACCTCGCGGAGAAAGTCCACGCCCTGGCGCACGCCCTCCAGCTCCTCGCCGGGGATCCCCAGCCGGATCCCGGTGTGCGCGCCCGTTCCCAGGAACACGGCGCAATACCCCTCCTCGAGGAGCCCGTCCACGGTGATTTCTTTTCCGAGGGCCGTGTTCGTTCGAATCTCCACGCCGAGGTTGGTGATCAGCTCGATCTCGCGGTCCAGCACCTCCCTGGGGAGACGGTGATCCGGGATGCCCACGCGGAGCATGCCTCCGGTCTCGGGCAGGGCCTCGAACACGGTGGAACGGATCCCCTTGCGGGCCAGATGATAGGCGGCCGAGAGCCCGGCCGGTCCCGAGCCGATGACGGCCACGCGCTCCCCGCGCTCGGGCAGGCAGTCCACCACAATGGTGCGCGGGTCGTGCCTGTCCGCGGCGAGCCGTTTCAAGTCCCGGATGGCCACGGCCGCGTCCTTCTCGGCCCGCCGGCACACGCCCTCGCAGGGGTGGGGGCAGATGCGTCCGAGCACGCCCGGAAGCGGCAGCTCCTCCATGATGAGCCGGAGGGCCTCCTCGTACTTGCCCATGCCCACGAGCTGAACGTACCCCTGCACGTTGATTCCTGCGGGGCAGGCCACGCGGCAGGGCGCCTTGTCCCCCTTCTGGACGGCAAACGCGCCCGGGATGGCCTGGGCGTACTTCTTGTAGGCGGCTCCCCGGCTGCTGAGACCCTGGTCGTACTCATTGGGCAAATGCACGGGGCAGGCCTTGGCGCAGTCGCCGCAGGCGGTGCACTTGGTCACGTCGATGTACCGGGGGGCCTTTTGGAGGGTGACCCGGAAATCCCCGCGGGACCCGTCCACCCTGTCCACCTCGGCGTTCGTGATGATCTCGATGTTCAGATGCCGGCCGACCTCGACCAGTCTGGGCGAGATAATTCACATGGCGCAGTCGTTCGTGGGGAACGTCTTGTCGAGCTCGCTCATCACGCCGCCGATGGCGGACGACTTTTCCACGAGGTAGACGTAGAAACCCGAGTTGGCCAGGTCCAATGCGGACTGCATTCCGGCGATTCCGCCGCCGACGACCATGACCGATCCGGCCCCCTTCTTCGCAATGTTCTCTGCCATGATGTGTCCTCTGCTTGCCGGGGATCCCCCGGTCGTTTCCATTGGCATGATCAGCCGGCTTCTTGAATCCTGCGCTCTCAGTCCCCCACCTGATCCAGGAGCCGGGGCAGGCGGTCCTCCCAGCCCACCGTGGAGATCAGCGCCCCTGCCAGGCCCAGCTCCCGCAGATGCCGCACGGTCTCGGCCGCGATGCGAATGCACTCCCTGGGCTTGTCCGGGGCCTTCTGTATGGCTCGGATCGTCTCGGAGGGAATGGAGATCCCCTTGATGTTCCGATCGATGTATCGGGCCATGCCCGCCGACTTGAGAAGAAGCACCGTCGGGATCACGGCCACCCGGTCCGCGTCGACCCGCTTCAGGAACTGCTGGAACAGGTGCAGGTCGAAGACGGGCTTGGTCACCACGAAGCGCACGCCGGCGTCGATCTTCTTCTCCAGCCTCTCGAGCTCCAGCTCCAGCAGCCCGCCCGTGGCGCCCGAGTCCACGGTGGAGCCCACCAGGAACCGGGGGGAGCCTCGCAGCTCGATTCCGGCCATATCCTTGCCGCTCATGAGCCCCTGGAGGGCCTGAAGAAGCTCCAGGAGATCCAGGTCATTGACCGTCCGGGCCTGGGGGTGATCACCGAACGTGATCTCCTCTCCGGCCACGGCCATGACATTGGGAACGCCCAGGGCCCCCGCCGCCAGCAAATCCGCCTGAAGCGCCAGCCGGTTGCGGTCCCGGCAGCAGGCCTGGAACACGGTCTCGATGCCGTTTTTCTGGAAGACCGCGCATCCCCCGAGCGAGGCGGCCTTCATGACGGCATTGGCCATTTCAGGAATGACAATGGCATCCACCCGGCCCTTCACCTGATTGGCGTGGTCGAGCAGGGCGCTGAAGTCGGATCCCTTGGGCGGCTCGAACTCCCCGAGGATGACGAATTGTCCGCGCTGGAGCTTGTCTCTTAACGCCATCTGTTCCTCCCCTTATTCGGGTAACCCATTGGTCGCGTTCGAGATCGCCATTTCCAGATCCTGAACCCCGAACGATTTGATGTGGTAGTAGAAGATCCGCTGCTGCCGGATCCGGCTCTCCAGCTCGGGTGTGTTCGCCTCGGCGCAGACGATGATGGGCAGGTCCCGCTCCATGTTCTTGATCACGGAGATGAACTCGCAGCCCTCCTCGAGCAGCGTGGCGTTCAGCACGAGGAGGTCCGCGTGCCGGTTCTGGAGGGTCAGCAGGGTTTCCTTGAGGGAGCGAACCCGCACGGCGTCGTGTCCCTTTTCCGCCAGAAAGGTTTCCAGCTCGCGGGGCAGGGGATCGTTCGGCTCCGCAAAAACAATGGTCTTGGTTTTTCCCATCGCACCATGCCGGTTCGGGTGGATGCCGCGCCATGCTGTCTCGGGTCCGAAACAGGCAAGGAGCGTGCCGAAGGCACGGAATGAAAAATCAGGAGAAATTCCAAGGAGCTGGGAATTTTTTCCGCAATGCGTAAAAATAGGGCAGGAGACAAAATGCCGCGATTTCCGAGGTCTGATCGGTAGATGCTATTGGAAATACAGGAGAAAAAGCGGACTGGGAGGGAATTCCCCGAATGGGGCATTATGCCCCGCTTTGGGGCTTGCCCGACCGGAGTGGTCAACCCAGGCCGTACTTCTTGATCTTCAACCCCAGCGTCTTGCGGTTGATCCCCAGGATCTCGGCGGCCCGCGTCCGTTTTCCCCCGGCTCGGCGGAGCACGAAGCGGATGTACTGCTTCTCCAGCTCCTCCAGGGAGAAGGGGTCCTCGGAGAACATCTGAAAGTCTCCCTGGCGCTGGCTGATGAAGGAGGGGAGGTGGCGGGGCCGGATGAGGTCCGTATCCTCGAGGATGAGGATCCGCTCGATGGTGTGCTCGAGCTCCCGCACGTTCCCGGGCCAGGCGTACTCCTGCAGGATCTCCAGGGCCTCGGGGGTCACCTCGGGGACGTCCCGGTTGATCCGGTTACTGAACCGCGTCAGGAAGTGAGACACCAGCAGGGGAATGTCGTCCGCCCGGCTTCGCAGAGGCGGGAGCCGGAGGGGAACCACGCTCAACCGGTAGAACAGATCCTCGCGGAACGCGCCGGCCTCGATGGACTCGTGCAGGTCCCGGTTGGAGGCGGAGATGATGCGGATGTCCAGCTGCACCTTCCTCTGGTCCCCCACCTTCATGAACTCCCGCTCCTGGATCACCCGGAGGATCTTGGCCTGGATCTTGAGGCTGAGGTTGGAGATCTCGTCGAAGAAGAAGGTGCCCTGGTTGGCCAGCTCGAACAGCCCGTGCTTGGTCTCGAGCGCTCCCGTGAACGATCCCTTGACATGGCCGAAGAGCTCGCTCTCCAGCAGGGTCTCCACCAGCGAGCTGCAGTCCACGGCCACGAACTCCCGTGAGCTCCGGCGGCTGTAGGCGTGGATGGCGCGCGCAACCAGCTCCTTCCCCGTGCCGCTCTCCCCGGTGATGAGCACGGTGCTGTCCGTGGGGGCGACCTTGCGGATCCTGTCGAACAGGGCTGTCATCTCCCGGCTCTCCCCGATGATCAAATCCTTTTCACCGTCGATCCGCAGGCCCCGCTCCGTCTCCTCCGGGCCGCCGGGCGCCTGGGCTCCCCGGCTCTCGAGCTTGTGGAGGGACGCCTCCAGGTCGCTCAGCCGGAACGGTTTGACCAGGTAGTCCTGGGCCCCCAGCTTGGTGCACTCCACGGCGGTGTCGATGGTCGGGTAGCCCGTGATCATGATCACCCGGGTTCCGGGGTGCCGGGATTGGATCTCCCGGAGGGCGGTCATGCCGTCCATGTCCGGCATGCGGATGTCGAGGAGGACCAGGTCGAACGGTTGCTGCTCCATGAGGGCCAGTCCCGCCTCGCCGTCGGCCGCCGCCAGCGTCTCCATGCCCTGGCCCTCGAGGGCCCGCCGGATGCCGTTTCTCACCACGGCCTCGTCGTCCACCACGAGGACGCGCCGGATCTTGCTCTTCTCACTCATCGGACGCCATCATGGGCAGGAGGATGCGGAAGGTGGTTCCCCGGTCCGGCTCGCTCTCCACGTCGATGTGCCCCTGGTGGGCCTCCACGATGCCCCGGGTGATGGCCAGCCCCAGGCCCGTGCCCATGACCTGCCGCGTCTCGGGGTGCTTCACGCGATAGAACTTGTCCCAGATCTTGGGGAGCTCCTCCGGGGGGATCCCGACCCCGCCGTCCGAGACCCGGATCTCGAGGTTGTCCCCCCGCTTCCGCACCGCCACCTCCACCCGTCCCCCGCCGGGGGAGTAGTTGACCGCATTGGTGATCAGGTTGCTGAGGACCTCACCGATGCCCTTGGGGTCCGCCTGCACGGGGCGGGATTCGTCGCACGCAACCGAGAGGGTCACGCCCTGCTCATCCGCGCGGGGCCGGATGAGCTCCACGGTCTCGCGGATGATCTTCTCCACGTCGGTGGGGGCGCGATGCTGGACGTGCTTTCCGGCCTCGATCCGCGCGATGTCCAGAAGGTCGTTGATGAGCTCGAGGAGCTGGTCGATCTTCTTGACGCCCCGCTGGATGAGATCCGCCTGCTTCTCCTGGAGCGGGCCGGCCAGGCCCTCCAGGATCACGTTGTGCTGCTGGCGGATGCTGACCAGCGGGCTGCGGAGCTCGTGGGCCACCATGTTGACGAAGTCGGACTTCATCTCGTCCAGACGCTTGAAGGCCGTGATGTCCTCGAGCACGGTCACGGTCCCCACCACGCCGTCGTCCGGTGCGAGGGCCGGGGCCGAGATCGCCCGGAGGACGTGCTTGCCCGTCTCGATTTCCTGGCTGACGAAGTCCTCCGGGGGAAGCTCGCCGGACTGGAACTTGTGCAGGGTGTCGATCAGGGCGGGGTTCTCGGTGAGACGGGTGAGGTCCATGGGCGGGTGGATCTCCTGATCGATGTCCATGAGGCGGGTGAGGGCGGGGTTGTGGAGAACGACCTCCAGGTTCCGGTTGGTGACCAGCACCCCGTTGGCCATGCAGTTGATGATGGTCTTGAGACGGCTCTTCTCCAGGCTGAGATCGTAGAGGTTGCGTTCCTTTTCCTTCTCATAGAAGAGGCGCTGCTGCTCGAGCCGTCGCTTGTCCACGGCGCGCCCGATGGTCAGGAGGAACTGCTCCACCTGGAAGGGCTTGGTCACGAAGTCGTAGGCGCCCCGTTTCATGCACTCCACGGCGTTGTCCACAGTACCGTGGCCCGTGATGATGATGACCGGGATGTCCGGGCGATGGGCGCGAACGTGCTCCAGGACCTCCTCTCCACCCATGACGGGCATCTTGAGGTCGAGGAGCATGAGGTCCACGGGCTCGGCCTCCAGCAGGCCCAGGGCCTGCTTTCCGTCCTCCGCCCCGAGCACCTCGTACCCCTTTCCCGAGAGGACCCGCCGGCAGCCGTCCCGAACCACGCGTTCGTCGTCCACCACCAGGATGCGGATCTTGCTGCTGCTGTCGTCGTTCATGACCTCCACCTTTGACGGGTTCGCAAAAACCCGCTCTCCCGCCCCTGGAAAGGATATAACGTATTGAAAATCCAGGGGTAGCTCCGAGCTCCAGGGTTATTGCAACGCCATCATCTTTGGTTTGCGCCGGAAACGGCTCCTTTTCCGGCCTGAAAATCGCTGCGCGAGCGCGGGCGGTTCCGCGATGAGGTTCGTTACTGGACGAATACGTCGGATTCGCCGTCGGTGTCCTCCAGAAATCCCAGAGGAAGCTTGATGGTGAATGTGGTCCCGCCCCCCGGAGGGGACGCCACAGACAGGGACCCCCCGTGAAGCTCGATGATCTTCTTGGAGATGCTGAGGCCGAGGCCGGTCCCGCGCCCCACCGGCTTGGTGGTGAAGAAGATCTCGAAGATCTTGTCGAGAAACGCCTCTGGGATGCCCGGGCCCGTGTCGGAAACGGTCACCTCGAACCGGTTCTTCAAATGGTCGTATCGGCCCCGGACCTCCAGCTCTCCCTTTCCCTCCATGGCGTCGGCTGCGTTGATGAACAGGTTGGTGAGCACCTGCTGGAGCTGGCCGAGATCGCCGGCCACCGAGGGGAGGTCCGGTTCCACGTGGACCCGGACGTCGATGTCCTGGAACAGGGCCTGGTCCACGAGCAGGTTCAGCGACTTTCGGATGAGGTCCTCCAGGCTGAAGGTGGACACCTTGCCCACGGACCGCCGGCTGAACTCGAGGAGCTCGGCCACGATGTCTTTGCATCGAAGGGTTTGGTCAATGATTTCCTGTATGTCTTCAAGTGATTGATTATCATCCTTAATGTTTTCCTTCAGTATTTCAGCGTACATGAGAATACCCGCCAGCGGGTTGTTGATCTCGTGCGCCACGCCGGCGGCCATGCGGCCTACCGAGGCGACCTTCTCGGACTGGACGAGCTGAAGATGGGTGTCCTCCAGCTCCCTGCGCATCTCGAGGATCTCCCGCATGTCCCGGAATACGCCCACGCTGCCCACCTCCTCCCCATCGATGGTGATGATGGAGGCTGAGAGGGTCACCGGAATCTCCTCGCCGTCCCGGGTCACGATGGACATGCTGGTCGGGTTGAGCTTGCCCGGCGGGCCGTGGTCCTCGCTGCGCATCTTGCGCATGTTTTCCTTGGCGGTCTCGATATCGTAAAAGGTGCTCAAATGTCCCCGGTTGATGATCTCCTCTGCGGAGTAGCGGGTCAGCTGCTCCATGCCTTCGTTGAAGATGAGCACATTGCCCTTGGTGTCCACCATCACGATGCCGTCCACCGTGCTCTCGATCACGTTCTGGAACAGGGTCTTGTTGCGCTCCACCTCACGCTCCAGCCGCACGCGCTGGGTCACGTCGCGGGAGGCCTCCAGGATCTGCTTGATCTCTCCCTGCTCGTTGAAGATCGGGGAGATGGTCACCACGTCATAGGACTCCCATCCGTCCGGGTGGGAAACCTCCTGAAAGGTGCTCACCAGGCCGTCCCGGTGCAGCTCCTCGAGCCTTGTCTCGAGGAAGCACTCCCTCCCGGCCTGATCACAGGGGTGGTCCAGCCCGTAACGCACCTTGTAGCAGGGGGCGCCGATGGCCTCCTCCGCGGAGAGGCCGTACTCCTTGAGCAGGGTGCGGTTGGCGGCACTCACGGTCTTGTCCCCGTTCACGACCATGAGCCTGTAGGGCAGGGAGTCCAGGATGGCCTGAATGTCCTCGCGGCTCTTCTCCTGGTAACGCTGACGCTCCCGCTCGAACTCCGTTCGCTCCATCTCCATCTGGATCAGGTCCCAGAGCAGCCGCACGGCCCGGTGGTCCATGAGGGAGATGCCCGTCGGCTTGGACCGCTCGATCTCCTTGCGGACCTCCTCGCGCCCGGTCATTTCCAGGATCATGTTCACATCCAGGTCGTATAGGGTGTGGAAATCCGTCGCCGTGAACAGGTCCATCTCGCGGGCGAGACGGATGCCGGGGCCCTCGGGGTCCGGGTCCGAGACGCCGACGATGGTCATCTGGAGCCGCGCCAGGCGCTCGTCGTCCAGGAGCTTCAGGAGGTTCCGGCAGGCCTCGCCGCCGCCCACGATCGCCACGTTCAACGGGAGGCGGGATTCCCGATCGCGCAAAAAACGCAGGGATCCATTGCCGGATTCAACCGGTTCTGGGCTGGATGGGGTCTTCAAAAGAGCCGGCCTCACCTGTTTTGTGTTGTGAACGGCGTAAAGCTTTCAGCGGGGGCATCTTGATGGTTGCGTTCTCCCCGGGGTGAACGCGGTCGCACGGCCATCGCCTAACCATTGAGCCGGCGAGCCACCCGGGTCTCCAAATCCCTGAGGATGTCGTTGAGTGCAGAGCCGGCCCGGACGGGTCCCGAGTTGTTCCATCCTCTCTGCAGCGCCTCGTCGGTCCGTTCCCTGAACTCCTCGACCGTGGATGCCATGGATTCCCACAGGAAGAGCTTCTGGAGGATATGACGCTCCTCGGGGCTCAGGTCCGTTTGCGAGTCATAGGATTTTCCGCTGGCCGTAGTGATGATCATGGAGGCTGATGCAAGCGCAAGGGAAAACGCACAAGTACCCGGCCCCTAGTTGGTTTCCGGGCACACGTTGCGGTTCGTGTGTCATCATAGAGGATGGGGCTCGGCGAGTTCAAGGAAAAAAGCGGCGGGCAGGGGGCGGGAGAAGGAGCAGGGCGCGAAGACAAAGCCCCCGAAGGAGGTTCGACGCTCCTCCGGGGGCTTCGGTCGATCCGAAAAAAAGCTTCAGACTGATGCTCAGACCCGGGGTCGCGGCAGCATGCCGGCACGCTCGGCGATCTCCGGCACCCGGTGTTCCCACTCGATGGCCATGAGATGGACGCCGGCCACGCCCTCCATCTCCCGGAACTCCTCGATCTGCTCCAGGGCGAACCGGATGCCTTCCTCCGCCACCTTGCCCTTGCCGGCTCCCTGGAGCCGCTGGATCAGCTCGTCCGGGACATCCATGCCCGGGACCATCTTGCCCATGTACTTGGCCATACCCACGCTCTTCATGGGGGTGACCCCGGCCAGGATGGAGCATTTCTCGTGGATCCCCATGTCCACCACGCGCTTCATGAACGCTCGAAACCGGTCCATGTTGTAGATGCACTGGGTCTGAATGAAATCGGCTCCCGCCTCCACCTTCTTGGCCAGCCGATAGGGCCTGAACTCGTGAGGCTCGGCGAACGGGTTGGCCGCCGCTCCGATGAAGAGTCGGGGGGGTACGTCGATCTCCTCGTCGTTCAGGAACCGTCCCTCGTCCCGCATCTTTTTCGCCAGGGCAATGAGCTGCATGGAGTCGATATCGTACACGTTCTTGGACTGGGGGTGGTTTCCGAAACGCTGGTGATCGCCGGAGAGGCACAGCATGTTTCGAATCCCCATGGCGCTCACGCCCAGGATGTCGCTCATCATGGCGAGCCGGTTCCGATCGCGGCAGACCATCTGGAAGTTGGGTTCCACGCCTTCCTGGAGCATGATGGTGCTGGCGGCCCAGCTGGACATGCGGACCACGGCGGTCTGGTTGTCGGTCACGTTCACGGCGTCGACCATGCCCTTGAGGTGGGCGACCTTCTCCTTGAGGTGCTCCACGTTGGCCCCTTTCGGAGGGCCGCACTCGCCGGTGAACGCGAAATGGCCGGCCTTCAGGACCTTTTCCAGATTGCTCCCTGATTTCAGATCGCTCATTGCACCAACTCCTCCCGTACGCTCCTTCGCGGTCCCCCGTCACGCGCCGTGTCCCAGGATTTGGGCGGCTTCACGTCCAGAAGGTCCTCGAGGCGGCCTTGTTCCGTCTTCTTTCGGACGATCATGTCCCAGATGCAGTCCACGTCCTTGCTGATCTCGCACTTGCCGCCGGCCGATCCTCCGCAGGGTCCGTTGAGCAGGCTCTTGGAGCAGCGGGCGATGGGGCACATGCCGCCGAAGTAATGGATGACGCACTGTCCGCATCCGGCGCACCGCTCCTCCCACACGCCGTGCTGAACGGCTCCACCGAAGGAGGTGGTGTTCACAGCGGGGTAGAAGCGCTGCTCCGGGTAGGCCGTGGAGAGGAACTGGGGGCCCACGCCGCATGCCATGGAGATGACGGCGTCGTAGTCGCCCACCTCGTTCTTGACCTGCTCGATGTACTCGGGGTCGCACTGGCGTTCGAGCGTGCGTTCGTCCACTTCCAGGGTGCGGCCCTCCTTCTTGCGCGCGATCTTCAGGGCCGAGGCGAGAATGCCGACCTCCTTGGCGCCGCCCACGTTGCACACGGTGACGCACCCCTTGCAGCCGAGGATCAGGATCCTGTCGCAGTCCTGGATCATCTCCAGGAGCTCGGCCAAAGGCTTTCTGTCCGCAATGATCATTTTCTTTCACCCTCTCTTCCGTCCGAAATGGGCAACAGCCTGTACAAACGTGCATGGCCAGGGCCGGGCTCCCGCCGCCCCCGCTCATGAAAATCGCCTCCGCCCGTCGCAGGGCCGGTTTTTCTCAGGTCCCTCAAGCGGCTTTCTTCTGAACGTTCACGGGACTGGGCCCCAGCTCCTGGATCCGTTCCGCCATTTCTTTGGCGATCTCGACGAAGCGCGGGCCTTCCCCGGCGGACAGGTTGAACATCTCCACCCGCTCGGGCTCGATGCCCAGCTCCTCGAGCACCTTCTTCACGTAGTTGACCCGCTTCCGGGCCTTCAGGTTGCCGGTGAGAAAGTGGCATTCCCCCTCGAGGCACCCCGCGATGTACACGCCGTCCGCTCCGTCCTCGATCGCCTTGAGCAGGTGGATGATGTCCACCCGGCCGGAGCAGGGCACTTGAATGACCTTGATGTTGCTGGGATAAGAGAGTCTCATCGAACCTGCCAGGTCCGCAGCCGAGTAGGCTCAATACTGGCAGCAGAAAGCGAGAATACGGGGTTCGAAATCAGCCATGGTACCTCCCTCAGCCCCGGATTCGGCACCCGCCCGGAGGTTCGGGCCGGGCCGCCGAGCGGGGCTCGGCCGTTGCAGGTTATTGGAATCGGGTCGGGGTCCGCCCGATCCTGTCCGGCGGTCTCCCGTTCCGGGATGTCTCCTCAGCCCGTTTGAAACAGGGCGTCCTCCTTGGCGATGATCTGCTCGTCCGTAAAGTGCCGCAGGACGATCGCCTTGCCCGGGCACTCCGCCACGCACGCGCCGCAGCCCCGGCACTCGGCGGGGTCGATGACCGCGTGGCCCTCGGTGCCGATCCTCGGCACTCCGTACGGGCAGGTCCGGACGCAGGTCACGCACACGGCGCACCGCTCGGGAATGACCTCGGCCACCACGCCTCCCACCATGATCCCGTCGCGGCTCAGGATGGTCATGGCCCTGGCCACCGCCGCGTTCGCCTGGGCGATGGTCTCCTCCAGGGGCTTCGGGTAGTGGGCCAGCCCGGCGATGAACAGCCCCTCCGAGGACATGTCCACCGGCCGAAGCTTGGCGTGCGCCTCGATCAGGAACCCCTCGTTGTTGGCCGGGACCTTCAGGAGCTCGAACAGGGACTTGTTCTCGCTGGGGAGGATCGCCGAGGCCAGCACGAGGAGATCCGGTGAGATCTTCACGGCCCGCTGGAGCACGTGATCCGTGACCACGACGGAGAGGCCGCCTTCCGCGGTCTCTGCGACCTGGGGGCCGTTCTCCGGATCGTAGCGGATGAAGAGCACGCCCTGCTCCCGGGCCTCGCGGTAGAGGTCCTCCCGGAACCCGTAGGACCTCAGGTCGCGGTAGAGGATGAAGACCTTCATGTCCGGGTTGAGCTTCTTGAGCTGCAGGGCGCTCTCCAGGCTGTGGGTGCAGCAGATCTTGCTGCAGTAGGGGCGCTCCGGAATGCGGGAGCCCACGCACTGGATGAACACGGCGGTCTGCGCCTCCCCGATCCGCGGCTCCTCCTCCTTGAGGGCCTTGTCCAGATCCAGGTGGGTGAGCACGTTCGGATTCCGGCCGTACAAATACTCGGTGGGCTGATACTCCCGTCCGCCGGTGGCCAGGATGGTGACGCCGTGCTCGATCACCCGGGGGGGGTGCCCCCCGTCCGCTCCCTGCACGGTGGTGACGAAGTTCCCCACGGTTCCGGAGAAGTCCTTGACCGACGCGTTCATGAACACCTCGACGAGGGGGTGATTCTCCACCCGTTCGGCGAGCTTCTCCACGTAGGAGGGGATGTCCTCCCCCTTCCAGGTGGCTCGGAGCCGGCGGGCCACGCCGCCGAGCTCTCCGGTCTTTTCCACCAGGTAGGCCTGGTAGCCCTGCTCGGCCACGCCCAGGGCCGCCTCCATGCCGGCCACGCCGCCCCCGACGATGAGGGCGGAGTGCTTCACGGGAAGCGCGAACTGCTGGAGCGGCTCGATCAGGGCGGCCTTGGCCACGGCCATGCGGACCAGATCCTTGGCCTTGGCCGTGGCCTTTTCCGGCTCGTGCATGTGGACCCAGGTGTTCTGGTCCCGGATGTTGGCCATCTCGAAGAGGTACTTGTTGAGGCCCGCGTCCCGGATGGTTTCCTGGAACAGGGGCTCATGGGTTCGCGGGGAGCAGGAGGCCACCACCACGCGGTTGATGCCCTTCTCCTGGATGACCTCCTTCATCTTGTCCTGGGTGTCCTGGGAGCAGGTGAAGAGATTGTCCTCCACGTGAACCACGTAGGGCAGGCCGGCGGCGTACTCCCGGACCGCGGGCACATCGGCGATGCCGCCGATGTTGATGCCGCAGTTGCACACGAACACGCCGACCCGGGGCTCTTCCCCGGCGAAGTCCTTCTCGGGGGGCAGCTCCTTGGTCCGGGTCATGGTCCCCCGGGACTCGGCCAGGATTCGACCGGAGGCCGCGGCCGCAGCCGAGGCCTCCATAACCGAGCTGGGAATGTCCTTTGGCCCCTGGAACACGCCGCAGAGGTAGACGCCTTCGCGGTTCGTGGAGACCGGGGCGAAGGTGCCGGTCTCGGCGAATCGGTGCCGGTTCAGCTCGATCTCCATCTTCTCGGCCAGGGAGACGATGTCCTTGTTGGGCGCGAGCCCTACGGAAAGAACGACCATGTCGAACTGTTCTTCCCGGATCTCACCCGCCTCGGTGACGTACTTGATGAGGAGCGTGTCGTCGTTCTGGGGAACCACCGAGTGGATGCGCGAGCGGATGAACCGGACGCCGCTCTCCTCCTCGGCCCGCCAGTAGTACTTCTCGAACTCCTTCCCATAGGTCCGCATGTCCATGTAGAAGATGGCCGCGTCCAGGTCGTCCTTGCTGTGCTCCTTGGCGATGACCGCCTCCTTGATGGCGTACATGCAGCAGACGGCCGAGCAGTAGGCGTGATCGCAGCGGTTGATGTCCCGGGAGCCGACGCACTGGAGCCAGGCGATCTTCTTGGGCTCCCGGTGGTCCGACGGCCGGACCAGGTGCCCCTCGTAGGGGCCGGAGGCCGACAGGATCCGCTCGAACTCCATGCTGGTCAACACGTTGGGGTGATGGGCGTAGCTGTATGTGTCGAAGGCGGAGGGGTCGAAGGGCGTGAACCCGGGGGCCAGGACGATGGAGCCGACCTCCAGGGTCTTTTCCATGGGCTGCTGCTCGTGGTCGATGGCCCCGGCCAGGCAGGCGGACACGCACTGGTAGCACTCGGAGCAGATGCCGCACTTGAGACAGCGCTCGGCCTCCCTGCGGGCCTCCTCCTCGGTGAACCCCAGGGCGATCTCCTTGAAGGTTCCTTCCCGCTCCTCGAGGGAAAGCGTCCTCAGGGGCACCCGCGGCGCCTCGGGCTCGCCCTCGGTCTCGGGCTTCTCGTAGGACCAGTCCTTCTCCCGGTCCTCGCGAAGGTCGATCCCGTTGATGTAGCGGTGAATGCTCTCGGCCGCCTCCTTGCCGCAGTTCACCGCATCCACCACGGACTTGGGCCCGTAAAACACGTCCCCGCCTGCGAAGACGCCCTCGATGGGGGTTTCCAGGGTCACGGGATCCGCCTTGAGTCCGCCCTGGGGGGAGGTCTCGATGCCCTGCGGCCCGGCAAAACCCAGGTCCGCGGCCTGGCCGATGGCCACGATGGCCGTGTCCGCGTCGATGGAGGTGATGTCGGACTCGTCGTAGCTCGGGTTGAACCGGCCGTTCTCGTCGAACACGGCCGTGCACCGCTTGAACTCGACGCCGGTGAGCTTGCCGTCCTCGACCATGAACCGGGTGGGCCCGAGGCTGTTGACGATCTTCACGCCCTCCTCGAGGGCCTCCTCGATCTCATAGTCCCAGGCCGGCATCTCCTCGCGCTTCTCCAGGCAGACGAGGGTGACGTCCTTGCCGCCCGTCCGCCTGGCCGTGAGTGCCACGTCCACGGCCACGTTGCCGCCGCCGATCACCACGATCCGGTCCTTCACGGTCACGTCGTTCCCCAGCGACACTTCCCTCAGGAAATCCACGCCCTTGAGCACGTCCTCGTGGTCCTCGCCGGGCACGTTCAGCCCGCGGCTCAGGTGAAGTCCCGTGGCCATGAAGATCGCCTGGTAGCCGCTGTCCTTCAGGCTCTCCAAGGTGACGTCCTCCCCGAAGGTGACGCCGGTCCGGATCTCCACGCCCATCTCCTCGATCACCCGGATCTCCTCGGCGATGATCTCCCGGGGGAGACGGTAGGCCGGAATGCCCACGGTCATCATGCCGCCGGCCACGGGGAGCTTCTCGAACACGGTGACAGGGTAGCCCTGCCAGGCGAGGTAGTAGGCTGCGGTGAGGCCGGCGGGCCCCGAGCCGATCACGGCGATTCTCTCGTCCCGCTTCTCCTCCACCTGGGGCACGTAGCGGGTCTTCTCGTCCAGATCCATGTCCGCCAGGAACCGGTGCAGGTACTGGATGGCGATGGGCTCGTCCACGTCCCCGCGGGTGCAGACGCCCTCGCAGGGGTGGTGGCATACCCGCCCGCAGATGGCGGGGAAGGGGTGGGCCATCTTGAAGAGCTCCAGGGCTTCCCCGTACCTGCCCTGGTTGATGAGGGCCACGTATCCCTGGATGCTGACGTGGGCGGGACAGGTCGCCTTGCAGGGCGCGGTTCCCCGCTTGTCAATGGCGAACGCGCTGGGCATGGCCTGGGGATAGAGCTTGAAGGCGGCCTTGCGGTCCCTGAGCCCCATGTCGAACTGGTTCGGCACGTCGATGGGGCAGGCCTTGCTGCACTCCCCGCAGGCCGTGCACTTGGCGAGATCCACGTAACGCGGTTTTTCGCGGAGCTTGACCTGGAAGTGCCCCGGTCCGCCGGACACGTCCACGACCTCCGTGCTGGTCAGCAGGTCGATGTTCAAGTGCCGTCCGCACTCGACAAGCTTGGGGGAGATGATGCACATGGAGCAGTCGTTCGTGGGAAAGGTCTTGTCCAGCTGCGCCATGACGCCGCCGATGGCGGTCTGCTTCTCCACCAGGTAGACCAGGTACCCGGAGTCGGCGAGATCCAGGGACGCCTGGATTCCGGCGATCCCGGCTCCGACAACCATCACCGAGCCGTTGGGGGTGTCTTTCGTGCTCATGGGTTCGATCTTCTCCTCTTTGTCAGGGTGCGCGATCGCATCCTCGTCCCTTGGTTCCCTGCCGGATAGATCCGCCGTCCGGGTCTCCGGCGGCGGCTGACTGGTTCCTAGTGGGGCGATAGGGATTGAATGTCCAGGAACTCATTGACCACGTTCCAACGGCATTCGACGAAGAACGGGGTACGAGAAAGCCAAAATCGCCGATGCTTGTCCGGCCCGCGCATCCTCGGTCCGCCCCCGCGGTCCCGGGGATCCGGTCTCAGGCACCGTTCCGGCGACCTTGTGAAAATTGATGCATGCTACCTCGATTGTCAAGCAAAAACAAGGCCGCCGGGGAAGGTTCCCGTCCGAATCGGCCGATGCGACAGCCGGCCGGTGACCGGGGCGAATGAAACACCGGCGATTCCAGAAGGGGATTGACCTGGGAAAGCCGGTTTCCTACAATGAAATGCGCGAAGGGAACCGCGGCCGGTCATTGCACCCCTGTTCGGAGAGCGGCCGTGAGGGAGTCAGGAAAACGTCCATCACGTCCAGCACAGGAGGAGCATCATGCCGAAGACCGCCTTCCGGCCCACGATCCTTTTGACCATTCTCCTTGCCGTGGGGATTGCCGTGCCCGCGGTTCGTGCCGAATCCGGGGACCGTGTTCGCGCCAAGATCGGCATCCAGATCGTCTCGGGCGACCGGGTCATGCGGGCCAAGAGCCGGGACCGGCTGAAAGCGGGAGACCTGCTCCGCATCTATGTCCACCCGGAACGCGGGTGCTACGTCTATGTCGTCCACTCGGACCGGCGGACCGCGAGCCTCCTGAACACGGTCGAACAGCGGCTCCAGGGGACGACGCTGGTGATGCCCTCGCTCCATCAGTACTACCAGGTGGACGGGAAGAGCTCCGCGGAATCCTTCACCATCATCTGCAGCCCCGGGGAGCTCTCCGAGCTCTCCGGAATGCTGGAGCAGGGCCAGGCCCCCCATGACAAATGGGCGGAGGTGGAGGCGGATCTGGCCTCCAGGAGCCGAATCGACCTGTCACAGAAATCGGAGAAACCGTTTGCCATCGCCGGCAATGTCCGGGGCTCGGGAGGGGCCGGCGAGGCGGGCGGCGATCCCTTCTCCAGCAAGCTTCAGATCTTCTCCGGCCGCGGCCTGCTCGTGAAGCAGTACGAGTTTCGGGTCGCACAGTAGGTCGAGAGCGCGGCCTGCGGCCCGTTTCCACGGCACGCCTTGCCCCCCCGCCCGGCGGGTGTTATTGTGGGACATGAAGCCGTGCCCATATAAACGAGCTTGGGCATGGCTGCGTTTCCAATTCAGAAAGGAAACCTCTCTTCGGACCCCGGGGCCGCGGGAGGCGCAGCCTCCCTGGTTCGGGGCAAACCGGAGCGGGAAGGGGATCGGTTCCATGGAGAGCGAAAGAGGCACCAACCTGGAGGGAGACGTTGTGCTCATCTATTACCAGGATGAGCCATCGGTCTATGCACGCATCGAGGCGACCGAGCC